>JANSXN010000038.1 GCA_024742935.1 Flavobacteriaceae bacterium | reverse complement strand
TTTAAATTGTTTTCGCTTAAAGCTAAATTATAGGAAGGATTGATGTTATAAACGAGCTTGTTGTCATAGACCGAATGGGTATTCAAGCGCGCACCGGCATTGACATTCAGTCCAAAGTCGGAAACATAGACCACATTCACATAGGGGTCAAAAATGGTAAACTTTGCATCCTCTTTGTTAATCACTTGTGCAAACCCGCTTTCGCCGAAAGGAATACTAAACGCATTCATATTGGAAGTGGAGTAATTGAACCCGGCAATGACCGTAATCTGCTCTCCAAATCGATGCTGCAAATAATTGTCCAACGCATAAAAACGCGCATCATACTTCACCGGAAAGTTGTCTGACAGTTCGCGTTCTATCCATGCATAGGAATCATTGAACACATACTTCCCATTTTTGTATTTCCACTCAAAGTTACCGCCGGTGCGCAGTTGGCGCGATTCTGAAAGATGGTCGGCATCTGTAAAATCAAAATTATCATAGCCGGCTTTGAACTTGCCATAACTAAAAAACTGACTCACCTTGATGTTTTCAGTCAGATTCACACCCAGATTGACTTTGGTATCAAAACTATTAAACACATCGCTTTCAAAGGATTCTTCGCCTTCGGGTGCTGCAATGGCTGAGAGTCCGTCGACATAGCGGTTATTGAATGTAGCCAGGTAGAAAAACTTGCCCAGCGTTCCGTTGACATTTACTGCATTGGTGAATTCCTCAGCGCGGTAAGTATCCACTCCCTGCGCCTGATTGGTTCCAACCGTCGAAGTGAAAGTCGCCGCGATGGGTTTGTTACTTGATTTTTTGGTAGTGATGTTGATGACTGCCGTGGCGGCACCACTTCCATAAAGTACACTCGAAGCGCCTTTTACGATCTCAATCTGCTCGATGTTTTGAGCCGGTACCAGTCGCAGGTCATAATCATTGGCGATTTGTGAGCCGTCTGTCACCTGCACTCCGTCCAGCATAATAACGACCTGACGGTTTCTTCCGCCACGTACATAATAGCCTAAGTTTTGTCCGTCAAAACTGCGGCTGCCGTTGATCTCGATTCCTGAAACCTCGTTGATGACTTGAGCCACTGACTTTCCGGCGCTGCGCTCCAGCGTTTCTGAAGTGATTTTTGTAACCACTTTACCACTGTTTTTGCGATGCAGTTGCACTTTGGTGTCGATAAAAACGGAGTCTAATTGTTCTGCTTTTTGAAGTTCCTGGGCAGATACCAGGGTTGTGACACATAACAGTGCCGTAAGCATTAATTTGTTCATTGGTTAAATTAATTAACCGGGAAATAAGGTATGAAGGTTTCTTCACCCAAACTTTTATCCCGAAAGTTTGACATTGGTTTTTGAAGTTGGCAGGTCTCCTGGCTCGCGTCTTGTTGTTGGTCTTCCCATCCGCCGGCGGCGGACAGTGACATAGAAGTAAACAACAAGCTTGATAGCTTACAGTTGCGGGAACAGCTTTGGTTTTACACCAAATTCCCTTTTAATCGCTCATCTCAACGTGAGAATTGCAAACCAAAATTCTGTGCGAAAGTAAACATTTTTGATGTTGGCGGAAAGGAAAGTTTAATTAATGTTACTTTTGTTTTTTAATAGACACCAGATATTAGACAATAGATTTTAGACAATAGATTTTAGACAATAGATATGAGATTTAAGACTTTATTACTTTTATTGATTTTCGTGGGAATTGTTTCCTGTAAAAACGAAAAAAACTCCAATCCTGAAACTGTTGTAACTGACTTTGAAGCAATTGAAATTAACTATGCCAAAGGTTTTTCAATCACTGATTATGGCGATTATAAAGTCATCGAAGTGAACAATCCGTGGCCGGATGCAGGGAAGACCTTTCGATATGCTTTGGTGAAGGATAAGCCTAATTTTGAATCTAATGAAACTTTTGATGCTATCGTGCAGGTGCCGGTTCAAAACCTGATTGTGACTTCGACGACCCACATTCCCTCGCTGGATATGCTGGGCGAAAGTGATAAACTCATCGCCTTCCCCAACCTCAGCTATATCTCTTCAGAAAATACGCGTAAACGCATAGACGAAGGAACCATCACCGAAATTGGCAACAATGAGTCCATCAATACCGAAAACGTCATCGATCTGCAACCCGATGTGATGATTGGTTTTGCCGTGACCGGAAACAACAAAACATACGAAACCCTGCAACGCGCCGGTATTCCAATTATTTTTAACGGCGACTGGACAGAAAACCATCCGTTGGGAAAGGCAGAATGGATTAAGTTTTTTGGGGCATTTTTTGATAAAATGGATGAGGCCAATGCACTTTTCAGCGAAATTGAATCCGAATACACTACCGTAAAAGCACTCGCCCAAACCGCAGACAACACCCCCACCGTTTTGAGTGGTGCGCTTTGGAAAGACATCTGGTACCTGCCTGAAGGCAACAGCTGGGGTGCCCAGTTTATCGACGATGCCAATGGCGCTTATCTCTGGGCAGACAGCGATGGTACGGGCAGTATCGCCCTGAATGTGGAAACGGTACTTGACAGAGCCCAGCACGCCGACTACTGGATTGGTCCCGGGCAGTTTACGGCTTACAGTGAGTTGGAAGATGCGCACAAGGCATACACCCAACTCGATGCGTATAAAAATAAAACCGTGTATAGCTTTTCCAGCTTAAAAGGGGAAACGGGCGGCGTCATTTATTACGAACTCGCCCCCAACCGTCCCGATTTGGTTTTAAAAGATATAGTCAAGATATTACACCCTGAATTAGTGCCGGAGCATGAGTTTTATTTTTTTAGGGCTTTGGAGTAAAGAATCTCCCGCTGATTACGCAGATGCGCGCAGAAATTAATCTGCGAAAATCAGCGAGATCTGCGGGCTAAAAAAACTTATTTGGAAAAAACAACTACATACACCAAACACTTTTTCGCTTTAAGCGTGTTGCTTGTTGTGGTGTTTTTTGGGAATATCAGTTTGGGGTCTGTTTCGATTCCTTTGAAGGAGGTTGCCAAAGCGCTCTTTTACCTCGACACCGAAAAAGCTTCCTGGGCCTTTATCATTCAAGATTACCGCTTGCCCAAAGCATTGACCGCCATTATGGTGGGTGCCGGGCTTTCGGTTTGCGGGCTTTTGATGCAGACGCTGTTCAGAAACCCCTTGGCAGGGCCTTTTGTTTTGGGGATTAGTAGCGGTGCGAGTCTGGGGGTCGCACTATTGATCATGGGTGCCTCGGGACTGGGTGGAGTTTTTGCCGCTTTGTTGTTGAGCAAATGGTCTTTGGTCATTGCTTCCAGTTTAGGGAGTATGCTGGTCTTACTGGCTGTTTTAGCGGTTACCGTTCGAGTCAAAGACACTATGGCCATTCTCATCATCGGATTGATGTTTGGAAGCGTCACCGCCGCCGTGGTGGGTGTCCTTGCTTATTTCAGTCCGGCGGAACAATTGCAGCAATACATTTTCTGGTCGTTTGGGAGCTTGGGTAACAATTCGTGGGAAGGGATGCTAGTCCTGTCCATTTGTTTCCTTATCGGAATTGTGTTGTCCATACTCACCATCAAACCATTGAATGCGTTGCTTTTAGGGGAAAACTACGCCAAAAGTCAGGGATTGCACATCGCAAAAAGCAGGTTACTCATCCTGATTGCCACTTGTATTCTCGCCGGGGCCATCACCGCTTTTGCGGGACCTATCGCGTTTATCGGACTGGCCGTGCCGCACATCACCCGACAAGTGTTTACTGCGGCCAATCATAAAATTTTGATCCCGGCGGTGCTGCTGAGTGGTGCCGTCTTAATGCTTGTTTGCGATAGCATTGCTCAGGTGCCGTTTACAGATTACACCTTGCCGATTAATGCCATTACTTCGTTGGTGGGGGCGCCGGTGGTGATTTGGTTGCTGGTGAGGAAGCGGAAGCTGTTGTTTTAGTTTCAGCTAGAAAAAAATCTGCGAAAATCAGCGCTATCTGCGGGCTAAAAACCGAGTGCAAAATCTCCCGCAGATTAAGCAGATAAACGCAGAATAAAAACATCTTTGCTTAACTTTGTAATAAAATAAAACGAATGTCCAATCCCGAGAACTACACCCTCCAAACCAACAACCTCTCCATAGGGTATTTCCATAAATCGGGAAACCACGTGGTGGCGAAAGACCTTAACTTTTCGCTGAAAAGCGGCGAACTGGTCGCTTTGGTGGGTAGTAACGGTATCGGGAAATCTACTTTGTTACGCACATTGTGCAAGGTGCAGAAATCCATTGCGGGTGACATTCTTTTAAACGGGGAATCCCTCCAGAACTACAGTTTTGAATCCCTGGCAGAAACCCTAAGCGTGGTGCTTACCGAAGTACCCGCTTCCAAAAACATGACCGTGGGCGAACTCGTTGCCTTGGGCCGTCAACCCTACACTAACTGGCTGGGCACCCTCACTCAAAATGACATCACACACATTATGGAAGCCCTGCGCGCCACCGAAATGACATCCTTCAAAGACCGCAAATGCTACGAACTCAGTGACGGGCAGCTGCAACGCGCTTTGATTGCAAGAGCTTTGGCACAGGACACGCCCATCATCATCCTGGACGAACCCACCACCCACCTTGACATTTACCACCGGGCGTCCATTTTAAAACTGCTGAAAACCCTCAGCAAGAACAAAACCATCCTCTTTTCCACCCACGAGATTGACCTCGCCATCCAACTGAGTGATAAAATGGTAGTGATGACTCCCGAAAAAACCTTTTTTGGCGACCCTTGTGAACTCATTGAAGAAGGCTGCTTCTCTGCCCTTTTTCCCAAAAACCTGATTGATTTTGACGGGGAGACCGGAAGTTTTAGGATTGTGAAATAAATTGTCTCCCAAAGTTAGGTTCCCTCGCTCCCGGACACCTCCTTTTTTATCCGGCTTACCCTTTACAAAGAAATCTATCTGCATCTTAAACCTAGTTTTTAAACAACACCAAAAAAGCTAAATTAGACCAAATTAAACCCATTTAGACCCATTTCGCCCAATTTCCCAAAAAAGGGGGTGTTTTCTCCCAGTTTTGTTCCAGATTCCTCCCAGTAAGGTTTTAGTTTTGTTCGGGGTTTCTTCGGGATTTGTTTTTAAAAATGGTGCTTTTTAGGAACAAGACCCGAACAAGGGTGGATTTTGGATGGGACAAGGACTTATTTGTTGGTTCCTTTGAAAGAATGTGGGAAACCGTAAAACACATTCCTTATTTTTAATTAGTTTTGGTGAGTAGGGGTTTTATTCAATTGTTTTATATTTGAGTACTCCCATAACTAGGCGCATTTTTTTAATTTTATCATCCAATGACCAACACCCTAACAACAATCATACTAATCCTAATCTTCCTCGCCATAGGCATCGCACTAGGCTATTTTATTAATAACCTCAAGCAAAAAGCAGGACAGTCCTCGCTGGAAGAACGCTTGCGTGCTAATTCAGAAAATGAAACGAAACTGCAGGAACGCATCACACAACTGGAGCAGGAACGGGAAGGCATTCGGGCTGAGAAAGACCGGTTGGCTGTAGAGCTCACCCGCCGCAATGCTGATTTTGACAACCTCAAACAACGCAACGACGAGCAAAAAGCCGAGGTCGAAAAACTGCAGGAACGCTTTCAAAAAGAGTTTGAAAACCTCGCCAACAAAATACTGGATGAGAAATCCACCAAATTCACCACCCAAAACAAGGAAAACATCGATGCTATCCTTAAACCCTTACAGGAAAAAATCCAGCATTTTGAAAAGCGCGTGGAGGAAACCAACAAGGAAGACATCAACCGAACCGCTGACCTGCGGCAGCAAATCATTGGCTTAAAGGAACTCAACGAGCAGATGAGCAAGGAAACCACCAACCTCACTAAAGCCCTCAAAGGCGACACCAAGATGCAAGGCAACTGGGGCGAACTCGTGCTGGAGCGCGTTTTGGAACGCAGCGGTTTGAAAAAGGACAGCGAGTATTTTGTACAGCAAAGCTTTACCAATGATGACGGTCGTCGCGTGATGCCCGATGTCATCATCCATCTACCGGGCGATAAAAAACTGGTGGTGGATTCCAAGGTTTCGCTGGTGGCGTATGAACGCTACATCAACGAAGTGGAGGAAACTGAAAAACCCCAGCATTTAAAGAACCATCTGGTGTCCATCCGAAAACGGGTAAGTGAGTTGGGCGAAAAAAACTACCACCAGCTGTACGATATGGAAAGCCCTGATTTTGTGTTGCTGTTTATCCCCATCGAATCGGCTTTTGCGATTGCTTCGATGGAATACCCGGCTTTGTATAGCGATGCGTTTGAAAAGAACATCATCATCGTGACCCCCACTACCCTGCTCGCGGTGTTAAAAACCATTGACAGTATGTGGCAAAACGAAAAACAAAAAGAAAACGCCATCGAGATCGCCACACAAGCGGGACGTTTATACGACTCCTTTGTCAACCTCACTGACGAGCTCATCAAAGTGGGGAATCAGATTGGTACCGTGCAAAAGTCGTATGAAAGCGCGATGGTCAAACTCACCGGTAAGGGCAACCTCATCAAACGAGTTGAAAACCTCAAAAAACTGGGTGCCAAAGCCAGCAAGCAACAAAATGAGAAATTGTTGAAACGCGCTTCTGAGGATGAGGATGATGTATTGCCATTGGAATAAAATCTAACTTTCCCTTTGTGCTCCTTAGAGACTTAGAGCCTTTGTGGCAGGAAGATATTGTGGCAGGAAGAAATTGCCACGAAGTCACGAAGACACAAAGTTTCCAAAAAATATAAGGATGAAATGTTAGCGCTGGAGTAACTTTCTTTTTCTCCCGCAGATCTCGCGGATTTACGCAGAAATTTACTCAAAAGTTTAAAAAAATCTGCGCCCATCTGCGCAATCTGCGGGCTTATGAATTTATATCCTATTCTCCATAATCTCCTCCACCACTTCCGGGTTCAGCAAAGTGGAAATATCCCCAAAGTTAGAGAAATCGCCCTCTGCTATTTTTCTTAGGATGCGTCGCATAATCTTACCGGAGCGGGTTTTGGGCAAGCCGGAAACGAATTGGATTTTCTCCAGTTTGGCGATGGGTCCGATTTGGTCAGTAATCAGGTCGTTGATTTCTTTGCGCAGGTTGTTCTGGTCGCGGCCGGCACCGGTTTCTTTTAAGATGACAAAACCATACAAAGCATTTCCCTTGATGTCGTGCGGGAAGCCCACAATGGCACTTTCAGCAACAGCGGGGTGCTCGTTGATCGCATCTTCAATGGGTGCCGTGCCTAAATTATGCCCTGAGACGATGACCACATCGTCCATTCTTCCGGTGATACGGTAATACCCCACCTCATCACGCAGGGCGCCATCGCCCGTGAAGTATTTTCCGGGGAAAGCGGTAAAATAAGTTTCTTTAAAACGCTGGTGATTCCCCCAAATAGTGCGCGCCATTCCCGGCCAGGGAAACTTCATACACAAACTCCCCACCACCTGATTGTCTTCAATCTCGTTGCGCAATTCGTCCATCAACACCGGTTGCACCCCGGGTAAAGGTAAGGAGGCGTACGTGGGTTTTGTGGGTGTTACAAAAGGCAGCGGCGAAATGAGAATTCCGCCCGTTTCGGTTTGCCACCAGGTATCTACCAGCGGACAGCGTTTTTTGCCCACGTGGTCGTTGTACCAGTGCCAGGCTTCTTCGTTAATGGGTTCGCCTACCGAGCCGATGACTTTCAGTGAAGACAAATCGTGTTTCTCCACATAGTCAAGATTTTCTTTTGCCAAAGCACGAATCGCTGTGGGCGCAGTATAAAACTGGTTGATTTTATGTTTTTCCACAATTTCCCAGAAGCGGCCAAAATCAGGATAAGACGGTACACCTTCAAACATAACTGTGGTGGCACCGTTGAGCAAGGGTCCGTAAACGATATAAGAATGCCCGGTAATCCAGCCGATATCGGCGGTACACCAGTAGACGTCATTTTCTTCATAGCGAAATACATTTTTAAAGGTATAGGCTGTATAGACCATATAACCGGCGGTGGTATGCACCATTCCCTTTGGTTTTCCGGTGGAGCCGGAAGTGTACAGGATAAACAGCGGGTCTTCGGCTTTCATAATTTCAGCAACATGATTCCCGGATGCTTTATCCAATAAGGGTTGTAACCAGTGGTCGCGGCCCTCTTTCAGAGTGATTTCGGCATTTGTGCGCTTGGCCACCAGCACACTTTTTACATCAGGGCAGTTCTCCAGGGCATCATCCACTATCCCTTTTAGATCGATGGTTTTGCTTCCGCGAAAGCCGCCGTCTGAAGTAATCACGATGCGACAGTCAGAATCGTTGATACGGGTTTCCAGTGCTTTCGCTGAAAAGCCGGCAAACACCACGGAGTGCACGGCACCAATACGGGCACACGCCAAAACCGAAACGGCCAGCTCGGGTATCATCGGTAAATAAATGCAGACACGGTCGCCCTTTTGAACGCCTTGTTCCTGCAGGACATTGGCCATTTTGGCAACGCGTTCATAGAGTTCCTTGTAAGTGATGTGTTGTGCATCCTCTTTTGGGTCATTGGGTTCAAAGAGGATAGCGGTTTTGTTACCGCGTTTAGCCAGATGGCGGTCGATGCAGTTTTTGGTGATGTTGAGTTTGGCACCGTCAAACCATTTAAACTCGGCCTCCTGCATATCATAGTCCAGCACGTTGTCCCATTTGCGGTACCAGGTGAAATTCTCATCGGCTATTTTGTCCCAAAATGCTTTGGGGTCTTTGACTGACTTTTTATAGGCTTTGAAGTAATGCTCGAGGTTTTTGATGGTGTAGAAACTCATAAGTACATTAATTTTGATCTAAAGTTACTAATTCTTTAGATTAATCTTGTTCCGAAACTTTTAAGTATTTCATAAAAAAAGTTCAGCGGTTGCCGAACTTTAGTTAGTAAATTTGATGTCTTTGTAAAATTATTTACTCAAATACATCTTTCTTCTGCTGTACAACTCATAAAAGGCATCGTCTTTTAAATCCTCTATAAAGAGAATACTTTCGCCCGTACTTTTCATTTCGGGTCCCAGTTGTTTATTGACATTAGGGAATTTGTTGAATGAGAATACCGGTTGTTTGATGGCAAAACCTTTCAATTGCGGATTGAAATTGAAATCGGTTACTTTCTTTTCTCCAAGCATCACTTTGGTGGCATAGTTCACATAAGGTTCACCGTATGCTTTGGCTATAAACGGAACCGTTCTCGACGCTCTTGGATTTGCTTCAATGATATAAACCATATCGTCTTTAATCGCAAACTGAATGTTGATTAATCCCACCGTGTTGAGTGCCAAAGCAATCTTTTTTGTGTGGTCTTTAATTTGTTGCATTACAAATTCGCCGATATTGAACGGTGGCAAAGTGGCATTGGAATCACCGGAGTGAATCCCACAGGGTTCAATATGCTCCATTATTCCAATGATATAGACGTTTTCGCCGTCACAAATCGCATCGGCTTCAGCTTCTATGGCACCATCGAGGTAGTGGTCTAAAAGGAGTTTGTTATTAGGTATCTTTCGCAGTAAGTCAACCACGTGTTCTTCCAGTTCTTTTTTATTGATGACGATTTTCATTCCCTGTCCTCCCAACACATAAGAAGGTCTTACCAAAATGGGAAAATTCAATTCATCGGCAATTTTAAGAGCTTCCTCAGCAGTTTCAGCGACGCCAAACTCAGGGTAAGGAATGTTGTTTTCTTTCAGTAAAGTAGAAAAGCTTCCGCGGTCTTCAGCTAAATCGAGTGATTTAAAGGTGGTGCCAATGATTTTAATGCCATACCTATCTAATTTTTCAGCCAGTTTAAGTGCTGTTTGCCCACCCAATTGCACGATCACACCTTCCGGCTTTTCGTGGCGGATGATGTCATAAATATGTTCCCAGAACACGGGCTCAAAATAGAGCTTGTCTGAAATATCAAAATCGGTGGAGACGGTTTCGGGGTTGCAATTGATCATAATGGTTTCATAACCACACTCGGCTGCAGCCAGTACACCATGCACACAGCAGTAATCAAATTCGATTCCTTGCCCAATTCGGTTGGGACCGGAACCTAGTACGATAATTTTTTTCTTTTCTGAAACCACACTGTCATTTGCGGAATACCTTTCCCCGCCATCGGCGGGTTCCACTTCATTTTCAAAAGTGGAATAATAGTAAGGTGTCTCCGCTTTAAACTCGGCCGCACAGGTATCTACCAGTTTATATACACGCTTGATGTTCATTTCATCGCGTTTTTTGTAGACTTCGCTTTCCAGGCAGTCGAGCATATGTGCTATCTGGCGGTCACCATAGCCTTTTTGTTTGGCTTCCAATATCAATTCGCGTGGCACGGTATCGATATCATATTTTGAAATCTCTTTTTCGAGATGGTATAGTTCTTCATATTGTTTGAGGAACCACATATCGATTTTTGTGATTTCGTGTATGCGGCTTAATGGGATACCCATTTGGATGGCATCGTAAATCACAAAAACACGGTCCCAGCTGGCATTGGTGAGCTTTTCAATGATTTGGTCATAGTCTTTGTAGCCTTTACCGTCTGCTCCCAATCCGTTGCGTTTGATCTCAAGGGATTGTGTGGCCTTGTGCAGGGCTTCCTGAAAGGAGCGACCAATTCCCATCACTTCACCCACAGATTTCATCTGAAGACCCAGGGTTCTGTCACTGCCTTCAAATTTATCAAAATTCCAGCGTGGTATTTTCACAATCACATAATCCAATGTGGGTTCAAATAGCGCTGAGGTAGTTTTTGTGATTTGGTTTTCCAATTCGTTAAGGTTATACCCGATAGCCAGTTTGGCCGCAATTTTTGCAATGGGATATCCGGTAGCTTTTGAAGCCAAAGCGGAAGAACGCGACACCCTCGGATTGATTTCCACGGCGATGATATCTTCCTTTTCATCAGGGCTTACTGCAAACTGCACGTTGCAGCCTCCTGCAAAGTCACCGATACTGCGCATCATCTTGATGGCCATATCGCGCATTCTTTGATAGGTTTTATCTGAAAGGGTCATTGCCGGAGCAACGGTAATGGAGTCTCCGGTATGTATGCCCATAGGGTCCATATTTTCTATGGAACAGATAATGACTACATTGTCATTTTTGTCTCTTAATAGTTCCAGCTCATATTCCTTCCAACCAATCAAGGCTTTATCAATCATCACCTCGTGTATGGGCGATATTTCAAGACCGTGTTCAAGGAGTCTGTCAAAATCTTCAGCTTTATGAACAATAGATGCACCTGCTCCACCCAGGGTATAGGAGGCCCTAATAACGAGAGGAAAACCGAACTCCTGAGCTATTTCTTTTCCTTTTAAGAAGGAAGTTGCTGTTGCCTGTGGTGCCATTCCCACACCAATTTTCAACATCAAATTACGGAATTGCTCTCTGTCTTCAGTAATATTAATCGCATTGATGTCAACACCAATTAATTTTATTCCAAAGTCTTGCCAAATTCCTTTTTCATCGGCTTCAATACACAGGTTTAGGGCTGTTTGACCACCCATGGTTGGAAGTACCGCATCGATTTGAGGATGTTCCTTTAAAATTTGAATGATGGATTTTGTGGTGAGCGGCAAGAGGTAGATATGATCTGCCATTGTTGGGTCAGTCATAATGGTCGCCGGGTTTGAATTGATGAGAATGGTTTCAATTCCGTCTTCACGAAGGGAGCGAAGCGCTTGACTGCCTGAGTAATCAAATTCACAGGCTTGCCCTATGACAATGGGTCCTGAACCAATAATTAAAATGGATTTTAGGTCTTTATTTCTTGGCATTTACAAAAACTTTTATAGAATACTTAGTAATTGGATATAAAAAAAGGTGTTACTTATAAAAGTAACACCTTGTATTTTTAATAATGAAATCATTATTTTTTGTGTCTCGGTTCAGAAGATACAGATACTTTTTTTCTGCCTTTTGCTCTGCGAGCAGCAAGCACTTTTCTACCGTTTACAGTAGCCATACGCTCTCTAAAACCGTGTTTGTTTCTTCTTTTTCTTTTGGATGGCTGAAATGTTCTTTTACTCATGATTGTAAATCTTTATCTTCTGTAATATCTTAAAATCTTTTTGGAATATGAGCTTCTCTCAAAGTCGGGGGCAAATATACAAACCTTTTTGGGTTTGACAAATGGATTTATTAAATAATTTTTATTTGTTTTTAGTACCTTTGAAGCCATAAAATAAAAACCCAATTATGTTTCACAAAAATATAAAATTAGTCTTGGCATTTTTAGTGTTTGGAGTCGCTATTTGGCAGTTTACCGAAGGAAATATTGGTAACGGTATTATGTATATCTTCCTTTCTGCTATGTTTATTTTTCTCTATTATAAAAATGAAATTATTCTTTTGGCTTTTTTACGCTTGAGAAAGCAAGATTTTCCGGGGGCAAAAAAGTGGCTTGATAAAATTAAAAACCCTAAAGCATCGCTGGTTAGGAAACAACAAGGCTATTACAATTATCTAAATGGATTGATGGTATCACAAACCAATATGAATGAGGCTGAGAAATATTTTAAAAAAGCAATACAACTTGGACTTTCTATGAATGCAGATTTGGCTATGGCTAAATTAAATCTTGCGGGTATTGCCATGACCAAACGCAGAAAACGAGAAGCACAAACACTACTTACGGAAGCTAAAAAGCTCGATAAACACAATATGCTGGGCGAGCAAATTAAAATGATGAAGCAACAAATGAAAAAGATTTAGCTTTACTTATCTGTAAAAAACTTTCAAAAAACATCTTTACATCTGATTTTCAGGCAGTTTATCGTAATTATTTGAAATGAATAAACTAATTTAAAACCTCTTTCTTACCTTTATTTAGCATTTTAAATAAAATCTATGGTAAGACTTTTACTCTGTGTCTTCTTATCGGTTTCATTTTCACTCAGCAGTCAGGAACTGCCGGAGCAGTATTTTTCTGATGCTATATCAAAAAATATTAGGTCCTATAAAAAGAAAATGAAAAGTGCTTATCGTGTTCAAGATTTTGAACGTGCTGACTTTTTATTTGATTCACTTGTCAAACATGTTATAAATGGCAGTTATTTTGATGACTTTACTGTCAAAAAGATTAATGGTCGTAAGCTTAGGTTCAGCAAATTCAACAAACCTGTTTTTTTAATGACTTATGCCTCCTGGTGTACACCGGGTTCCGGTGAAATTCCTGCTTTGAATGAGATAGCAAAACAATATAAAGATGAAATAGATTTTGTTGTCTTGTTCTGGGATAAAAGAAAGGAAGTCAAAAAAATTGCCAAGGACTATGATCGAAATGTAACTATTCTTTATGTTGACGAGTTAGACAACAAAAATTGCCATATAATTAGAAATTTAAAGCACAGTTTGGGGTTTCCTACTTCTTTGTTTTTAGACCAAAACAAAAAAATTGTAGATGTGCGCAGGGGAGTTCTTCATCATTACAATGAAGCCTATTCTGTTTCCTATTCCTTAAATTATGAATCTTTCAGAAATGGCATTTCTTTATTACTCAATCTTGATAAAAAGGAAGAAGTACTTGCAAATTCCAGCAAATAGGTTATTTCCAAAAAATCAATCTAAGGGCGACTATAATTAAGACAATTCCAAATATTTTTTTGAGCAGTGCCTGGTCAATAGAGACGGCAAATTTTGACCCAAAATAAGCCCCCACAACAAAGGTTACTGCAATTACTGCTGCATATTTCCAGTTGACATGACCCGCTTCATAATAGTTGTAAGCAGCTATTAAAGTCACCGGAACGGCAAGGACAGCCAGGCTGGTTCCTTGTGCTTCGTGTTGTGTGAATCCCAGAGCAAAAACCATCATAGGAATCATAATAACTCCCCCACCAACTCCCAGGAGCCCGCTAAAAATTCCGGCGAGTAATCCAATTATAACCAAAATCAAAATTAAAGACATAGACTTCATATTTTAAAATTTATTCCAAACCGGTGTGGTAGAACCCTTGTTGAGGGATTTCAATTTCATATTTTTTTCGGGAGCGGTTATTGAGTTTGGGCTCTCTTAACCAAGGATTGTGAATCTTCAAAATTTTATAATTGATTTTGTGTAGTTGTGCAAATTTTGCCAGGTCTGTCACGGCAGTATCTATTTCTACCTTGTAAGAGGGTACCATTGTATATAAATCGTTTTCCCTGAAGTTAAACCCATAATTTTTGGGATTACTCATAATTTCCTTCAGCGCTAAAATGCGAAACATATAGCGTCCGGTTTCTTCTCCCAACAATAAATTGTAGTAGTCTTCCACTTTTTGTCCATCCAATCTTCTATTGATTCCGGCATTGCCTGCATTGTAAGCGGCGGCGGCAAGTGTCCAACTACCAAAACGCTCTTTTGATGCAAGAAGGTATTTACAGGCTGCCTCTGTCGATTTCTCAAGGTGGTAACGCTCATCAACATTGTCATTCACTTCCAGTCCATATTCTCTTGCTGTAGCCGGCATAATTTGCCATATACCTCTGGCTCCCGCGGGAGAAACAGCGTTTAAAAGTCCGCTTTCAATTACTGCCAGGTATTTAAAATCATCTGGCACACCATTTTTTTTGAGTATGGGTTCGATAATGGGAAAATATTTATTTGCTCTTTTAAACATGAGAAGACCGTTGGATTGCCAATAGGTATTTACTAACAACTCTCTGTCCATACGCTCTCTCACATCAGGGTCATTTAAGGGAACCGCTTCGCCGGCAAAATCTAAAGATTCCGGCATTGGCAAGGCATATACATTGTATTCATTGAGTCGTTTGTTTTCAAAACGCTCTGCTGTTGGCGGATCTTTTTCAGCAAAAATGAAGAGCCCGCTTATGGTTATGATTCCGGCTAAAAGTATGAGTTTAAATGGTGTTCTCATGGGTTATAACTGTTTTTGTAAAGAGGGTTTAAGTTAGGAATTATTTTTTAGTTCACTTCGTTATTCTCTAAAATAATTTTAGGCAGGTTTTCATTAAACCATTTGAATTTATTGAGAATCATAATGTGTGTGCCGCCCTTTAAGACGATACAATCTTTTATTTTTTCTATGGGAAAAACCAAGTCTTCATCTCCGTGAATGTGAATCACTTTTGGGTCTGGTGTTTCTCTATCCCAGCACACCATATTTTCAATTGCCCAATCCAGATAGTGCTCGTTTCTTACAGAGAGGTATTCCTGATACATTTCCAATCTTTTTTTGGTTTTGGGTCCTATGGCAAATTTAGTTAAATCGTCTGCACTTATTACCAGCTTGGTTGGAACCAGTTTATAAGCCAGTGTTTTTCTTGCAAATTGAAGTCTTAGTGGTAACTCAAGTTTGGTTTTAACACTCGAAATAATGATGATTTTTTTAAGTTTTAAAAAAGCGCTCATCTCTTGAGCCATCACTCCTCCAAATGAAACACCGATGAGTACCGCATTTTCTTCTTTTACATCTGCCGCCATTCTTTGAGCATATTCTTCAATGGTTTCTTTATGTTCGGGTATTTTCCATTCAATAATATGGACTTTGAATTGGTCGTCAGGAAGGGAAATGTTTTTAAATATTTCTCTTCCGGCGGCCAGACCGGGAACAAAATAAATGGGTATAATTTCTTGATTCATTTTAATTTAACAGCAGATTTTCAATAAAATCAACTTTTATTCGTAAATTTGTACCACAAAATTAAGGATTTATTCTACAGCGATAAAAATCCATTAAAACTATTAATAATTCCCCTGCAGAAAATGATACTTTTCTGTTTATTATTAGTGTTTTAAAACCCAACCTACTTTTTTTAAAAGCCGTAAACAATACATTGAGTTATCATGATTAGCGAAGTAGAAATTAAAGACAACGAGTTCTTAAGACAATTTGAGTTTTACCACCAAGAGCAAATGGCAAGAATTGAATACAGCTTGCAGGAGCGTAAAATTTTTCTTACCAAATTTGAAATGCCTGAAGAAATGAAAGAAGAGGGTCTTTTAGAACCCTTTATGGAAGCTGTTTTTAACGAAGTAAAAAGCAGAAACATTAGCCTTGTCCCAACCTGCACTGAAGTTACCTCTTTCGTGAGAAAATACCGAAGAAAATATAAAGACCTCCTTCCTGTGGGAATTAATATCTAAAGTACGAAGTTAGAAGTTAAAAGTAAGAAGTGTTTTTTTAGTTGTAAACTACTTCATTAACAAATTCAAACCTAACTAATCCATCTGAGTCGATTTCATTGAGCATCACATCCTGAATTGTGTTGACCAGCTCTGGGTTCCACGGGTATTTTACTTTGATGTAATTTTCGGTAAAACCGTGAATATACCCCTCTTTGTTTTCACCTTCAAAAAGAACGGTTCTTGAAGTTCCCAGCTGCGATTCATAAAAAGCCCTTCTTTTCTTTACGGAAAGTCCGCGCAACATTTTACTTCGTTTTGCTCTTACTTTTTGAGGCACAACCTCTTTCATTGCTGCTGCTTCTGTATTTTCCCTTTCAGAATAGGTAAAAACGTGTAAATAAGAAATATCCAGCTCGTTTAAAAAATGATAGGTTTCCAGAAAATGGTCATCAGTCTCACCGGGAAATCCCACAATTACATCCACACCAATACAAGCGTGCGGCATCACTTCTTTTATTTTTTGAACCCGATCCACATACAATTCACGCAGATAACGGCGCTTCATTTTTTTTAAAATTTCGTTATTGCCTGATTGCAACGGAATGTGAAAATGAGGCACAAAAGTTTTTGATTTTGAAACAAAATCGATGGTTTCATTTTTCAACAAATTGGGCTCAATAGAAGAAATGCGCAAGCGTTCAATTCCTTCCACGGCATCCAAGGCTTTCACCAAATCCAGAAACGTATGCTCGTGGCGTTTGTTTCCAAATTCGCCCTTACCATAATCACCGATATTCACCCCCGTTAAAACAATCTCTTTGATGCCTTGTTCAGAAATTTCTTTGGCATTATGCAACACATTTTCCAGTGCATCGCTACGCGAAATGCCTCTTGCCAGTGGTATGGTACAATAGGTACATTTGTAATCACAACCATCTTGTACTTTCAAAAAAGCACGTGTGCGGTCACCAATGGAGTAAGCCCCCACATAAAAATCGGCTTGGTCAATTTCGCAGGAATGCACTTCTCCAAAATCATTTTTGGACAAATCATTGAGGTAATCGGTGATTTTGAATTTTTCTGTGGCACCCAAAACAAGGTCAACACCATGGACATCGGCCAGTTCTTCCGGTTTTAATTGGGCATAACAACCCACTGCTGCCACAAAGGCATCGGGATTTATTTTTTGTGTTTTTTTTACGATTGTTTTAAAACGCTTGTCGGCATTTTCAGTAACAGAACAAGTGTTAATAACATAGATATCAGCTTCTTCCTCAAAGTCAACGCGCTCAAAACCTTCTTTTGTAAAGCTTCTCGCAATGGTGGAAGTTTCTGAGAAATTGAGTTTGCAGCCCAAAGTATAAAAGGCGACTTTTTTTCTATGATTCATTCTTGTATTTTTGGAAAATTACCGGGAGGCAAAAATACTAATTTTTTTACAGATTGGATAATTGCAAACAGACACTAGATTTATGACTACAGACTTATGAAATTCAACACTATTTTTATAAACAATTTACTTTTCATTGCATTTTGTGTGTCGCTTCTATCTTGTAAAGATTCCCGTAATGAAGAGCGGGACCATTTGGTTTTTAGGTATAACGAACATCAAAATATTGCCTCGCTTGACCCTGCGTTTGCACGAAATGCTTCCACCATATGGGCAACCAATCAACTTTTTAACGGACTGGTACAACTGGATGATTCTTTAAACATTCAGCCTGATATTGCCCATCGCTGGGAAATCAATGACAGCACCCAGACGTATACATTTTTTCTGCGTGATGATGTTTATTTCCACAAACACGGGTTGTTTGGAAAAGACTCAACACGCAAGGTAGTGGCTTCAGACTTTGTTTATAGTCTCAATCGGTTGAAAGACCCTCGTGTTGCCTCACCCGGAAGCTGGGTTCTTCAAAATGTGGAGACATTTTATGCCATAAACGATACTGTTTTTGAAATACAACTCACGCAAGCATTTCCACCATTTATGGGTTTATTGGCGATGCGTTATTGTTCTGTGGTTCCTCAAGAAGTGGTGGAGCACTATGGAAATGAGTTTCGTTCAAATCCCATTGGTACAGGACCCTTTTATTTTAAATTTTGGGAAGAAAATATCAAATTGGTTTTCCGAAAAAACAACAGTTATTTTGAAACTGATAAAAATGGAAATGCCCTGCCCTATCTGGAAGCAGTCGCTGTCACCTTTTTGCCTGACAAGCAAAGTGAGTTTTTGCAATTTGCACAAGGAAAACTGGATTTTATTTCAGGGCTTGATGCTTCCTATAAAGACGAACTTCTCACAGCAACAGGAGCACTCAAGCCAGATTACAAAGACCGCATAACGATGATTAAAGGGCCATACCTCAACACAGAGTTTATTGCGCTTCAAACCCGTTCAGAAAAAAACAAGGCACTGCAATCACCCTTGTTTAGAAAAGCAATGAATTACAGTTTTGATCGAAATGTCATTATCACATACTTAAGAAACGGCATTGGAGTTTCCGGCAGTAGCGGAATCATTCCTAAAGGGCTTCCCGGATATTATGCTATTGAAGGATATCATTACAAGCCTGAAAAAGCCCGAATGCTGCTTGAACAATACAAACTGGAAAGCGGTGACCAAAATCCATCGCTCGTGTTAACGACAGACAGCAATTACCAAGATATTTTTGAATACTTGCAACGGGAGTTTGAGAAACTTGGAATACAAACCTCGATTGATGTGATGCCATCATCAGCGATCAGGCAAGCGCGGGCAGATGGTTCTTTGGATGCCTTTCGTTCCAGCTGGATAGCAGATTATCCTGATGCTGAAAGCTATCTTTCCTTATTTTACAGCCCAAACCACACCCCTGCCGGGCCCAATTACACATTTTATGAAAACAAAGTGTATGACAGCTTGTATACTTATTCAAAATCGTTAGTTGAAATTGAGGAACGCAAAATTATTTATAAAAAAATGGATTCTCTTATGATTGAAGAAGCGCCTATTGTACCCTTGTTTTATGATGAAGCCGTGCGCTTTGTCCAAAAAAATGTAACGGGACTGGGGATTAATCCGCAGAATTTTCTTGTTTTGAAATATGTAAAAAAAGATAATTAGATGGGATTTGGTGGTTCAGTTCATGCAATGATAGTTTCTCTTAAAAACAACAAGAGGAAAAGAACTACTTTGTTTGAAAAAGAAATCATTGAAAACAATGGTGCGTATGGGAAGTTTACCGATACCAAAAAAATGTCTTCTTTGGAGTTTAAGAAATTTCAGGAAAAACTCAAAGAAGAGCGAAAAAGAAGCCGAAGAAAGTTTTTGATTGTTTTTTCTTTAGTCTTAACCGTTGTACTAGCCGTTCTTATTTACTTCTTATTTTATTTTAAAGTAGCCTTCTAAAATAGAGGTAATAGATATTTGCACCCACAATAAATGAATTGGTAATCACAATGGGCCAGGAAGTTTGCAGTAAAAATCCGTAAACGATAAAAGCAATGCATCCCAACGAATTTATGAGTCGTAGTGTTTTTATTTTTTTCATTAAAAATGAAACAATCAATAGCAAAGAAGCCAAATAACCCACGAGTTCGGTTGAAGAAAAAAGTTCGTTTTCCATAGTTTACATAAAAAAACCTCCATAATAATATTACTATGGAGGTTTTAAAATTAATGTATTTTATTAATTGATTACGTTTCGCTTTCGATCCACTTCTTTCAGGTAGATTTTACGTAGCCTGATAGATTTTGGCGTCACCTCCACATACTCATCTTTTTGAATATATTCCAATGCTTCTTCCAATGAAAATTTAATTGCCGGAACAATTTTGGCTTTATCATCAGCACCTGAAGAACGCACGTTGGAGAGTTTTTTGGTTTTGGTTACATTCACAGCCATATCATCACCACGGGAGTTTTCACCAATCACCTGACCTTCATAAATATCTTCGTTTGGATCAACAAAAAACTTGCCGCGTTCCTGAAGTTTATCTATTGAATAAGGAATTGCTTTTCCATTTTCCATAGAAATCAATGAGCCGTTTTGACGCTCAGGGATACCCCCTTTAAACGGCTGATATTCCAGGAATCTATGTGTCATAATTGCCTCACCGGCAGTCGCTGTAAGCAGCTGATTACGCAAACCAATAATTCCTCTTGAAGGAATGTGGAATTTACATATCATTCGCTCTCCTTTGCCTTCCATACTCAACATTTCTCCTTTTCTAATGGTCACCATATCAATGGCTCTACCGGAAACTTCTTCGGGTAAATCGATGGTTAATTCTTCAACCGGCTCACATTTAACACCGTCAATTTCTTTGATGATTACCTGTGGTTGCCCAATTTGAACTTCATAACCTTCACGACGCATCGTTTCAATCAACACCGAAAGGTGTAATACCCCACGACCAAAAACCATAAATTTATCTGCACTATCAGTGGGTTGCATGCGTAGTGCCAGGTTTTTTTCCAATTCGCGTTCCAGACGCTCCTTGATGTGTCTTGATGTCACAAACTTTCCGTCTTTTCCAAAGAAGGGTGAGTCGTTGATGGTAAACAACATACTCATTGTGGGCTCATCAATAGCAATGGTTTTTAAACCCTCAGGATTTTCAAAATCGGCTACAGTATCCCCAATATCAAAATTTTCAAGACCTACTAATGCACAGATATCACCTGCAAAAACTTCGGATACTTTTTTTCTTCCCAGACCTTCAAAGGTGTGAAGTTCTTTAATTCTCGATTTTACTTTACTACCATCCCTTTTTACTAAAGAGATGGGCATTCCTTCTTTTAACATACCTCGTTGCAGACGACCAATGGCGATTCTTCCGGTAAAAGAAGAGAAATCCAAAGAGGTGATCAACATTTGCACGGTACCTTCTTCAATTTTTGGGGAAGGAATGTGTTCAATCACCATATCGAGCAAAGGTTCTATGTTTTGAGTAGGTTTTTTCCAGTCGTCACTCATCCAGTTATGTTTGGCAGAACCATATACAGATGGAAAGTCCAATTGCCATTCTTCTGCACCCAACTCAAACATCAAATCAAAAACTGCTTCGTGTACTTCCTCAGGTGTACAGTTTTCTTTATCTACTTTATTAATGACCACACAAGGCTTCAAACCAAGGTCAAGTGCTTTTTGTAATACAAAACGGGTTTGAGGCATGGGACCTTCAAAGGCATCCACAAGCAACAAAACACCATCTGCCATATTGAGTACACGCTCCACTTCACCACCAAAATCGGCGTGACCGGGGGTATCAATGATGTTAATTTTTGTGTCCTTATAAACTACAGAGACATTTTTTGAAGTGATGGTAATACCACGTTCACGTTCCAAATCATTATTGTCAAGAATCAGGTCACCTGTGTTTTCGTTGCTGCGAAAGAGGTTACAGTGATACATAATTTTATCAACCAAAGTGGTCTTACCGTGGTCAACGTGTGCAATAATGGCGATGTTTTTAACTTTATTCATAAAAAGGGCTTCTTTTTGAGCGTGCAAAGGTACGTTTTATTTCAATAGATTTTACGTGAGTGTTTAAAATACAGATTGTTAAAATTTTTATGGAAGTTTAAGGAAGAAAAGGGGCTTCTACTTAAAATTGATTTTTCGATTAAAAGGACAAATTAAGTTGTGTTTAAGCTTAAGAATCAAAAATAAGGGCAAGAATTCAAAGATTTGAGTCCTTTTTTTATTAAATTTAACTACCAACAAATATTTACTTCAAATGAAATATTCAATTTTGTTTTTGTTTCTGAGTGTTTATGCCCAAGCACAATTTGGTCCTCAGCAGATTATTTCAACAACCACTGAAAGACCTTATTTGTCCATACCCTTTGATATTGACAATGACGGATTCACTGATGTTTTAACTGCAGGTTTAGAAGAGTTTAAATTGAGTTGGTATAAAAACCTCGATGGTTCAAATTTTGGTTCTGAGACTATTATCAATGAAATTCCTGTTTTTTATTTATCTGTTGACTTTGTAGATATTGACAATGATGGAGATCAAGATATATTGTATCTCAGCAACAATAGCCGTTACATTGCTTGGTTGGAAAATCTTGATGGAGCGGGAAGTTTTGGCCCGGAGCAAATCATAATCGAGCAAGATTTTATCACATCAGTGATTCCTTTTGATTTTGATAATGATGGCGATCAGGATTTGATTGCTGCAATAACCGACACTTTTACCGGGGGCTGGATTGCTTGGTTTGAAAATTTAGATGGGCAAGGCACT
>JANSXN010000126.1 GCA_024742935.1 Flavobacteriaceae bacterium | reverse complement strand
ATTGTAGTTAATTATTTTTTAAATACTACTTTGTTATGCAAAGTACTGTAACAAAACAAATAATCTGTCGTCTATTAAGTAAATCAATTAAAATTTAAAATTATGACAACTGTGAAAAGAATATTTGGTACGACAAGTGAAAACAGAGAAGCTCAAAAAATGAGCAAACGAGACATATTAAACATAAGTCAAAAAAGAGATGTATGGAACAGCCGAAGACGATATGGGTATTAAGCTGTAAACAATTAGAAGAATCATCAATCAATTAATCATAAAAATTTAAAGCAATGAGACCAATTAAAAGAATTTTAGAAACAGTTAGTGAAACCAGAGACAACTTACTAATGAACAAGCGCATCATTTTAAACTTCAACAATAAAAGAGATGTCTGGAACAGTAAAAGGCGTTTTAGCTACTAAAAGCTTAGTTTAAGCCTTATAAAAAAATTAAATAATCAATAAGAAGATTTTGAATTAGCCTTCAAAAAAATCTTAAAACCGGTGTCGTTCTCAACACCGGTTTTTTTTGTTTCAAAATTAATGTATAGATTAGGAAGGCGGAAGCGATGGTCTCACCTCTATTTTACTGGGAAGTGTGCGTGGATGCATTCTCAATAAATCAATCACCATAGAACCAATATCCTCTTTTTGAATTTTCCAATCATCATTTCCATCCGGAATATGATTATTAAAATAGGTTGCTACTGAGCCCGGCATAATGGTGGTTACTTTTATTTTATACTTACGTAAATCGAGCATTATGGCTTGAGAAAAACCGGTAAGTCCAAATTTACTGGCATTGTATGCTGCTCCGTTTGGAAAAAAATTGGTGCCTGCCAGACTGGAAATGGTAATGATATATCCTTCAGATTTTTTTAATTCTTCTATTGCTGCTTTAACGCTGTAAAATACCCCAGTTAAGTTTGTGTCAATGGTTTCCTGCCATTGTTCTGCAGTTAATTCATCTATTGGGCCAAAATGCCCCAAACCTGCGTTGGCAACTACTATATCAAGTTTTCCAAAATGATCGACTACCTCTTGAACTGCTTTTTCCTGACTCTTAAAGTTTCGCACATCTGCTTTGAGTCCAATCGCTTTAGCCTTGCCTTTACAGAGTTCGTTAAGCTTTTTAGCTGCTTCTACTGCTGCAGCTTTTGTTCGGCTTGTAATCGCTACATTAATTCCTTGCCAAAGGAGTGCTTCGGCTATCCCAAATCCAATACCCTTACTACCCCCAGTTACTAAAGCTACTTTGCCTTCAATAAATTGCATATATTTAAGTTTTTTTGTTTAGAGATTCCTCTAAATTAAAAAAAAAGAATTGCTTTACAAGGTTAAATCGGCTTAAGCTTATGTTATATAATTTAATAAAATTTAAATTTGGGTTAAAACGCTTTATATTTCTTTGTTTGTATTTGACATTTTCAAATTCATTTTCACAAACCGAATCAAAACTTGTTGATCTGAAACAATCTGCAAATGAGTTTGTTTTTGACATCCGTTATGCTACTTCAAATAATTTTACGAAAGAAGTGCTCTATGATTGCGAAAAATGCTTGTTACTTCCTGAAGTGGCTGAAGCATTAAAAAATGCTAATTATTATTTTTGCGACAGAGGTTACAAAATCAAAATATTTGATTGCTACAGGCCACTTTCTGTTCAAAAGAAAATGTGGACTAAATTGCCAAATCCCATTTATGTTGCAGATCCCGCTATAGGTTCTATTCACAATCGCGCAGCAGCAGTAGATTTAACATTGATAACACTTGACGGTAAAGAAATTGATATGGGTACCGACTATGATTTTTTTGGCAAAGAAGCCCACATAGATAATTACAATTTACCTAAAGAAGTGATTGAAAACAGAAAAATATTACAGGAAGGAATGATACAGTTTGGTTTTGCAACCATACAATCTGAATGGTGGCATTTTTATTCTAAAAATAAAAGTGGTTCTCCAATACTTGATATTCCCTTTGTATGTGAAAATTAGCAACAACTGTTTTTTAACGATCCTACTTTACTTACCTTTGTTACAAATATATTTTTATGATAAAAATCTTCAAGGTTGTGGCATTTTGGGAGGGCATTTCGCTTCTTTTACTTTTGTTTTTTGCTATGCCATTAAAGTACATATGGGACTTACCTGTATTTGTAAGTGTTATTGGGATGGCTCACGGCATTTTATTTTT
>JANSXN010000123.1 GCA_024742935.1 Flavobacteriaceae bacterium | reverse complement strand
CCATCACTTTGGAGGGGTCCCCAAAAGCGCACCCATATGGGTGTGGCTCAAAACTAAACAGGAGGGGTTACGTAGGTTTTGGTCCATGTTTCCACTTACCAGGGCAAGCCATGTTGGTACCTTTGGTTTTTTGGTTGCCACAGCCATATGGCTTTGGACCCTAAAGGCGTGACAGGGGACGCCTACCACTGGCACTCTCTGCGATTTGGCCAACGGCTTTCCTTTGTGCAAAACCCTGCGGAGTCAAAGGAAGGCCACTCCAAAGATCGGAGTTTTCCAAAGAAGTTCTCCACTCATTTTTTTGGACGCTTCTTTGGTGTGAGCTCACTTTGCACAAACCACGAGTTCTGATCGTGGCTCATATGCGCGTGGTTGTTTCTTTTTTTACAGGGTACCCTTTCTTGTGGTTTTAAATTGAAACCAACAGGAATGCCACGATTTATTTATTTACTTTTTTTGGGGAGGGGAAAATGAGAAAAAGGGTGATTCTGCGGGGAGTGCTGTTGATGGTTGCCCGTTCTGGGTTTTATGTTCCTCTCAAACCTGTTAACCACCTTATTCGTTTTTAAAAGAGGGTTTTTTGGGAGCCTATTTATCGTTTTCTTTAAAATAATTTGGGTAAATTGTCGCCTTGTTCGTTCTTGGGCTGGGGGGCAATGTTTTGAACGATTGAAAGAGGTCGGGCTTTGAGTTGTTCAATGTTCTGCGGTCTCTTGAATGGTGAGTTCCATTATTATGATTAGAGGCTGATGTTTGCTATAAAAGGTTAGGATTTGTCGTTGTGGTGTTTTCTCGATCATGGTTTGTTTTGAAGCTTTTCTTCTTGCTTCAAGTGTCGGGCAGCCCAGAATCATTGAATATCAAAAAAAGCATTGAATGGAGACGTTATTTAGTAGATTTATATTGGATGATGTATTAGACAATCCAGCAACAACAAGAAAAAACAAACTGTTAAACTCTTTATTCTGTAAAGGGTCGCCACAGTGGAGTATCAACGCTTGTCAGTCTTCAAAAATAATCAACCGTGCCACCAAATATTAGAGTAAATATAAGTCATGTGCTTTCTTATAAAGTTAGACACTTCAAAGAAATGGAAATATTGCAAGATGAATTATCAGCAATTGTTAGAAGTGATAATTTACACGAAAGCAAGACACTAATCTGTAAAATATATGAGACAGCCACTGATGAACCACATAGTTCTATTTTGTATTAACCTTTTGGAAAAAGAACCAGGATAAAATGTGTATGAAGAAGTGTTCACATTATTTGAAAATATCTGATAAATAACAACTAAATATGAGTAATAATGATATAATGCCATTGAAACTTTGCAAATGCATTTTCTTTTCAATTCGCTGAGGATAATATAAATGTCATTGCAATTCTTGGATACACAAACTTTATAAAGTATTGAAAAGAATACCAACGGATATGGAATTATCAAGGTTTCAAAATCAATTTTGCAATGAAGGAATTATTGAAGATTTTGAAACAAGTAGCACTGCTTCGACAACTATACCTGAAGATATAGTGTCAGACAATGATAATTAACAGCAGTAAGCCTAAAGCTTAATGTTATTAATTCAGAACAAACTATACTACATAATTCAACGTAGGTAATTTATAATCTATTTGATCGGACTTTTCCTCTTTTTGTTCATTTTGTGTGTGTGTGTGTTACACTTTTAAACAATCGTCGCTCACGAGTATCTTCATCATCAATTTCATTTAATTTATCAAGAGGCGTATTATCAATATCATCTGATTTGAAAAATTAGATCAACTATTATCGAATTAATTATTTAGATGTTCAACGGAAAAATCAAAGTCATGTAGATTTTTCTTTGTTCAATTCCTTAATATCTCTTTTTCCAATTTTTCAACTTTATCCATAACTTCAAGCACCGACGTGCTCCGAAAGTTTTATTTTGAGTTTCTGGAACTCTTTCTAAATCTTCAACATTTAACTCATCCCACCAACGCGGTTCTTTATCAGTATCTACTTTTAATCCTCTTTTAATGCATTTCTTCACTGGTAACTAAATAGTATCCAAATATACTGATGGCGACCAGATAAACATTATTTCAACTGCTCCTCTATAAATATCAAGTATCATTGATACAAGTAGTGTTGATTTTCCAGAACCAGACGGTCCTACAATCATCGCTCTCATCGGTAATTTAGGGACGACTTTGTGCTTACTTTGTTCAAAGTCATATTTGATTTCATCAATGGGTTTTACATCAGGCATAATAGAGTAGTATTAAGCAGGCTGACGCCTGAT
>JANSXN010000104.1 GCA_024742935.1 Flavobacteriaceae bacterium | reverse complement strand
TGCGTCTTCATTGATTAAAAATTTTCCTTTGAGTATATCGTAGATTTTATTTTTCATCTAAACTTATTTTATAATCGCTCTGCTATGCGTAATTTTGCACTGCGCGCTCTGCTATTTTCCTTAATTTCCTTGTTTGAAGGCACAACTAACTTTCCCACTTTTTTAAAAGGAACATCCACATGGCCAAACATATCCTTTTCGGGTTCACCTTCAAACAAACCATTTCTTATAAATCGCTTTACCAATCTGTCTTCCAAAGAATGATAGGAGATTAAGCTCAACCTTCCACCGGTATTTAAGAGGTCTGTTGTTTGAAGTAAAAATTCTTTTAACGCCTGGATTTCCTGATTTACCTCTATGCGGATGGCTTGAAACACCTGAGCCAATATTTTATTTTCTCTGTGTTTTGGCAAAAATCTTCCCATTGCCTTTTTTAAATCTTCACTCGTTTTGATGGGTGCCACTCCTCTGTTTTCAACGATCAGTCGAGCCATTCCGGCGGCAGACTTCAATTCCCCATATTGAAAAAGCAATTTGCGTAAATCCTTTTCGGTGTATTCATTAACAATGTGATATGCTGAGATGGTATCATTCTGATTCATTCTCATATCCAAATCGGCTTCAAAACGTGTTGAAAAACCACGATCTGCAACATCAAACTGATGCGATGAAACACCAAAATCTCCAAGAATTCCATCCACTTTTGTGATGCCGTGCAATCTTAAAAATCGCTTTATGTGCCTGAAGTTTTGGTGAATCAACAAAAAGCGAGAATCATCAATACTATTTTCTATGGCATCTGCATCTTGATCAAAAGCAAATAACTTTCCGTGATTACCAAGTTGTTCTAAAATTTTTTGGGAATGACCTCCTCCACCAAAAGTTACATCGACATAAACCCCATTAGGTTTGATTTGTAAACCTTCAACAGATTCATTTAACAACACCGGATTATGATACATTGTCATCTCCATTGTTTTTGTCGCCCATGACTTCTTCAGCAAGGTCTGCAAAATCATTTGCTGCGTCGTCTATAGCTTTTTCATAGTTGTTTTTATCCCAAATTTCTACAATATTGATTGCAGATGAAAGAACTATTTCTTTGCTAATACCCGCAAAACCAATGAGGTCTTTGGGTATCAACAATCTTCCGGTGGTGTCCAGCTCGATGACTTTCACTCCCGCAGTAAACCGTCTTACAAAATCATTGTTTTTTCTGCTGAATCGGTTGAGTGTGTTGATTTTCTGCATCAAGGCTTCCCATTCTTGCATAGGATATAATTCCAAACACGGCTGAAAAACAGCTCTTTTAAGTATAAACCCTTTGTCAAACATGGGGGCCAACTGCTTTTGCAATGCAGATGGCAGCATCACACGCCCTTTGGCGTCTGCTTTGCATTCAAATGTCCCAATGAGATTGTTCATGATTTGTTAGGTTCTACTTTTCAAATTCAAATATATTTATTTTTTACCACTTTTTACCACTTTTTACCACTTTGTTGATAAGTTTTGATTTTTTTCAATCAATTAAGCTTTAAATAGTTGTGGAAAATCAAGTTTGATGAAATTGAAGTTGTGAGGAATTAAATTGCAAAGCATTGTATTTATAGAAAAAATAAACTTCAGATAGTTCCCATTTGAAAAATTATTCATAACATTGAAATACCTATATTTGTCATTGTAAAAGCAAGCGGTTTTATGATTAAGAATTTAAAAAGCGAAGGTAAATTCAGTTATTTTGAAATTGGTGAAGGAAAACCATTAATCATTCTACACGGGTTAATGGGTGGTTTAAGTAATTTTGACACCGTTACCAAACACTTTTCTGATAAGGGATATAAAGTGATTTTGCCAGAGCTTCCCATCTACAATCTACCCCTTTTAAAAACCAATGTAAAAAACATTGCTACTTATGTAAAAGACTTTATTGTTCATAAAAATTTAGGGAAAGCCATTCTTTTGGGAAATTCATTAGGCGGGCATATTGCACTGCTTTGTGCTAAATTATATCCTGAACACATTGAAGCATTGGTGATCACCGGAAGTTCCGGTTTGTATGAAAGCGCTATGGGCGAAAGCTATCCCAAACGAGGTGATTATGAATACATCAAGAAATAGGCTGAAGGTGTTTTTTATGACCCTGCAGTTGCCACCAAAGAAATTGTCGATGAGGTTTATGAAACCGTCAACGACCGAAATAAATTAATACGAACACTGGCCATTGCAAAAAGTGCTATAAGACATAATATGGCAAAAGATTTACCCAATATGCATCACCCCACCTGTATTATTTGGGGTAAAAATGACAATGTCACGCCTCCCAACGTCGCTGAAGAATTTAATGAGTTGCTTCCAGACTCTGATTTATTTTGGATTGATCAATGTGGACACGCAGCAATGATGGAGCATCCCAAAGATTTTAATATCATTCTCGATAAGTGGCTTACTGCCCGGGGAATTTAAAAAACAATCATGCAAATCAAATCGGCTGAATTTATTATGAGCAACAGTATAGTTGCTAAGTGCCCTGCATCCCAGCTTCCTGAATATGCTTTTATTGGCCGTTCCAATGTGGGCAAATCATCCCTCATCAATATGCTGATGCAACGAAAAAGCCTTGCAAAAACCTCCGGTCGCCCGGGTAAAACACAACTCATCAATCATTTTTTAATCAATAAAAACTGGCACTTGGTTGATTTGCCAGGTTATGGCTATGCACGGGTTTCCAAAACCAGCAAAAAAGTATTTCAAAAGTTTATTACAGATTATTTTTCAAAAAGAGAACAACTTGTCTTGGCATTTGTGCTTTTAGATATAAGACATGATCCACAGCCCATTGATTTGGAATTTATGCAGTGGATGGGAGAAAGTCAAATACCCTTTAGTATCATTTTCACCAAAGCCGACAAACTCAAACCCAAAGCATTGGAACGCAATGTGGAAACATACAAACAAAAATTGCTGGAGACCTGGGAAGAAGTTCCTCCTTCTTTTGTGACTTCATCGAGCAGTGGATTGGGACGAGATGCTGTTTTGGATTATATTGGTAATATAAACGCTTCATATTTCAACTCCTAAAAAACTAATTTCTCCCGCTCCCTAATCAAATCAATAAGTTCATTGGCATTTTTCAAACCATTGAGTTCCTCTGTGGAGATAAAGAGTTCCAGTTCGCCCTTGTTTTTAAGTAACACAATTGGAAAAGTAAATTTTGAGCCAAATTTTGAAGCATACTGTTTTTTAAATTCATCCAAATGAAGAAATTCCATAGGAATATTACTGGATGTTCTAAATATTTTCCAGGCTTTGTTTTCTGTAAACACACCATAGGTTATATCACACAAATTACAGGCGTATGTTTTTGGGCTCACAACTTTATGAAGTGCATCAAGATACCCATTGATTTTGCCTGAGTTGGCATTGTAGATAAAAAGTAGTTTTGTCATGGTTTGTTAGTAAACCTTCAAGGTTCTAAAAACCTTGTAGGTTTAGGTTATCTTTTCAACTCAAGCTTTTCTGCAAAATATTCTGTAAAGTCACGCATGGTTGCGCTCATTTTTTCGTCGTTTGTGGCGCGTTCAAAAGTATCTGCCATTGCGCTAAGGGTTTGATGAAAAAAGATTTTCATTTCGTCAAGCGGCATGTCTTTGGTCCATAAATCAATGCGCAGTGATTCTTTGTTTTTGGAATCCCAAACTGAAAGCATCATGGCCTTGGTTTCTTCATTTTGAACACCTCCATCTGCTGCTGTCCACCGAAGTTTTTCAGGGATTTTGTTTTCGTCAAGAGTAACATCAATCTCAATGGTGGATTTATGTGTTTTTGTCATTATTTTCTGGGTTTAAATTTTGAGTTTTTATAGATTTCATCTCCGCTTAAGGCGAGTAGTTGTTTTAAGTCAATATCGTTGTTTTGGGCAAAAGCTTTCACGATTTGCCAGCCCATATATTGACCCAGCATTCCCGGTGACTCATTGTCAAGCTCTAGATAAAATTTTGAAAAGGGTGCCGGTAAAATAAAACGGCTTGCGAGTTTTGGGTCTGTACTGTAAAGCAACTCACGCTCTACAAAATACCGCCATATTTCTGCTTCGTTGGCTCTTGCCCAGTCCATTTCTTCAGCGGTATATCCCATAATTTCAGATGCATCAAAAAGTGGAAGTACTAGTTCTTTTAAATAGGCTATCTTTCCATAATAGACCATTAAATCAATGAATGTTCTCGTTTTTGGAGGAGAGATATAAGGTACAATAAGCGCTTCAGCAATTGAAGGAGTGAGTTGTTTTGGGCGTAGGTTTTTAGCTATATATCTTTGAATTTCGTCATAAAAATAATGATTACTTCCCAAAAAATTATCTAATCCTACCAGAACAAGACTATCTGTAGCCACCACCCTATTTCTGTAATCTACATCTGAAATAAGGGTTATAATTGTTGGCTCCTTAAAATCTGAAAAATAATAGTTCAGGTGCTGATATAATAAAATGAGTTCTGCCTCATAATTTGAAAAGTCAGAAAACACTTTTGAAACTTCTTTTTCAAGTTCCTTTTGCAAGGTGTCTTTTGTTTTTTGAATCCAAATACTATCGTGAAACTGAGTGGGAAATAAAAAAGGATATTTCGCTTTTAGGTCTTGTAAATTAGCCGGGGTGACTGCGGCAAACTTTTCATCAAATCGATCAATTTTTACTTTAACAGGTACTGACAGAATTTCTTCCTTAACTTTTTTTTCTGATGTACAGGAGAAAAAGAGAACAAACAGAACTAATGGAAAATATTTCATATTATGCTGAATGAGGATTCGTATAATTTTAACGAAAATAGTATCTTTAAATTTTATCTTTGCTTAGCAAAAGTGCAAAGGTACCATTAACTCAATAATCAAATGGAAATGCAAACAGAAAAAGTTGTTAAACATATTGTAAATTGGTTGAAAGAGTATGCCACAAATGCCAAAATGGATGGTTTTGTGGTGGGTGTGAGTGGTGGTATTGATTCTGCGGTAACTTCAACACTTTGTGCAAAAACAGGAATGCGAACACTGTGCGTGGAAATGCCGATTCACCAGTCGATGAACCAGGTAAACAGAGCCAAAGTGCACATCAACAGCCTTCAAAAAAAATTCAGTAATGTGAGCACAGTTGAAGTGAATTTAACACCGGTTTTTGAATCTTTTAAATCACAGATTCCTGTTGTTGAAGTAAATCCTTTACTTGATTTATCACTTGCCAACACACGTGCACGCTTAAGGATGACTACGCTATATTATTTTGCCGGCTTGCATCGCTATTTGGTAGCCGGCACCGGAAACAAAGTGGAAGACTTTGGAGTGGGCTTTTATACCAAATATGGTGATGGCGGTGTTGACTTGAGCCCCATAGCCGATTTGATGAAAAGTGAGGTATATGAAATTGGTGAATTCCTACAAATAGCTCCAGCAATTTTAACAGCCAAGCCCACAGATGGACTTTTTGGTGATGACCGCTCTGATGAAGACCAGCTTGGAGCCAGTTATGACGAGCTTGAGTGGGCCATGCTTCAAGATGAAAAAGGGGAGACTATTAACAGTTTTAATGGTAGAGAGAAAGAAGTCTTTTTTATCTATAAAAAACTCAATAGTGCTAACCAACACAAAATGAAACCGATACCCATTTGTGAAATTCCATCGAGTTTGAGATAGCTTGTGTATTTTAACGAATTTTCATGAACTTTAACGAAAAGCATTAAGTTGAACATACTATTTTAATACATTTGTTTTGTAGTCTATTATTTACAAAGGTAAATTGTATTCCTACAAAATTTCAGAAACTGATTACTAACAATAGATCAACCTCACAATTATGACATCTATTATTATAGCAGACCATCATCCCATGACTAGAAAAGGGATTTCATGTCTCCTCAAAAAAAATACAGAATATACTATCATTGATAAAGTCAATAACGGCGAAGAGATGTTTAAGTCTTTACGCAAACAGCTTCCAGATATTTTAATTATGGAAATTGATATGCCTCAAGTAAATGGTATTACAGTTCTTAGAACAATTAAAGCAGAATTTCCAAATCTAAAAGTTCTCATTTATTCCACGCATCCTGAAGAAATCTATGCATTGCGCTCTTTAAAATCAGGTGCATCAGCATATGTTTCTAAAACAGCTTCCACTAAATTATTTACCAAAGCTCTTAAAAAAGTTGCCAAAGGTGGCGTTTACCTCAACGATGAACTCACGACGACTTTTACCAGT
>JANSXN010000084.1 GCA_024742935.1 Flavobacteriaceae bacterium | reverse complement strand
CATAATGCTACTGTTTTCGGATACTATGTAGATGATCCTGAACGTTATGGAGTTGCAGCATTTGATGATACAGGTCAAGTTTTAAGCATTGAGGAAAAACCGGTACATCCAAAAAGTAATTATGCTGTAGTGGGGCTTTATTTTTATCCAAATTCAGTAGTTGAGATTGCAAAAGGGGTGAAACCTTCTGCAAGAGGTGAACTCGAAATTACTGCGGTTAATGAAGCTTTTCTAAAAAAAGGAACGCTAAAAATGCAAATTATGAGCAGGGGTTATGCCTGGCTGGATACCGGCACTCACGAAGCCCTTACCGAAGCGACAGAATTTGTCAAAACCATTGAAAAAAGAACCGGTTTGAAAATTGGTTGTATTGAAGAAGTAGCTTACAGAAAAGGCTTTATTACCAAGAATCAATTAAAGGAAATTTCACTACCTCTAGAAAAAAGCGGCTATGGTTCCTACTTAATTAAATTACTCAATTAATATTTTTCTCACAGCTGTTAAACCTTCTTTAAAAATTAGTTCCCAAAAACTGAAAATTGTAATTTAGAAGAAAAATTACAGCATGCGAGTTTTAATAACAGGAGCAACGGGACTTATTGGAAAAGAGTTGGTAAAACAATGTTTGAAGCAACAAATTGATGTACACTACCTCACAACTTCAAAATCTAAACTTGAAGACACTGAAAATTACAAAGGTTTTTACTGGAATCCTCGACAAGGCGAGTTAGATATTAATGCTATCAATGGAGTTGATGCAATCATCCATCTTGCCGGTGCTACCATATCAAAACGCTGGACAAAAAATTACAAAACAGAGATTCTTGAAAGCAGAGTACTTACCGGGAATATACTTTTTAACACCTTACAAAAAAACGAGCATAATATAAAACACTTTATTTCCTCAAGTGGCGTAAATGTCTATCCAAGTGATTTTAATAAACTATATACAGAAGAATCTGAGGGCGTCGATGAATCTTTTCTTGGAAATGTTGTGGTAAGCTGGGAGGAAGTAGCTGATAAATTCAACCACTTAAACATAAAAGTCTCTAAAATAAGAACAGGAATGGTACTCGACTCCAAAGAAGGTGCCCTGCCTCAAATCATAAAACCAATAAAGTTTGGAGTTGGCGCTGCACTTGGAAGTGGTAAACAATGGCAATCCTGGATTCATATCCAGGACATAGCAAGACTTTATGTACATATTTTAACATCAGGGCTAGAGGGAACTTTTAATGCAGTAGCGCCAGAACCTGTAACAAATTCAGAAATGACTGAAGTGCTTGCCAACCATTTAAAAAAGCCTCTTTTTTTACCCAATGTGCCAGCGTTTGCTCTTAAGTTAATTTTAGGTGAAATGGCTCTCTTGTTGATATCCAGTCAAAAAGTTAGTTCTCAAAAAATCGAAAAGACCGGTTTTAGATTTGATTACCCAAATTTAAAAGAAGCGGTAATGGATTTATTATAAAAAAAAGACACCCACTAAAGATAGTAGATGTCTTTTTTTAAATTTTCTTAAAAGAATTAAGCCTTGTCAGCTTCTAGATAAACGACCAATTTTATATCGTCATAGATTACTTTATCACCAATATTCGGGAAAATGGATTTTGATCTAAAATTGATTTCCCACTCTGTTCTGTCAATCTCAAACGCTTCACTTTGAAGAATCATTTTATCCCCATCTAAAGACATGTTTACAGGAAATTTGACATTTCTGGTTGTTTCTAACAGGGTTAGGTTTCCTTGTAGCCAGGTTTTTCCGTCGGCAACTTCCATGCCTGTAACAACAAAGTTTCCGGTGGGATATTTATTAATATTGAAAAAATCACCTTCTTGACCTTCAACAGTCCCTTTTAAGTGGGCTTCCAGATTTGCTTTGCCATCACCCTCAAGGTCTGTGACTGTAATGGTGCTCATGTCAATTACAAACTCACCACCTTCAATTTCATTACTCTCATTCAGTTCAACATAGCCTTTTGCAATGTTGAGGTAGCCTGTGTGGTTTCCTGTTAATTTACCTGCTTCCCATTCGATTTGAGAACCGTCAACATCTGCCATATAGGTAGTGACGTCTGAGGTTGTTTCTTCAACTTCTACAGCATCTGTAGTTTCAGATTTTTTCTTATCTCCACAAGAAATAGCTAGAACTGTGAATAGAGATAGAATTGTTACTTTTAAAATGTTTTTTTTCATGGTTTGTGTTAATTTTTAATTTGTTGACAAATTTAATCGCCATACATTTAAAATGTCTTAAAATCATATTAAAAAATTCAATGACAATTTGACACAAAACGTCTTATGGCAGTACTTTTGTAATAAACAATGAGATTAAAATTTCAAAATAAAAAAATGAGTAAAAAATACACAACAACATCTTCTGCTTCGTCAAAATCTAAAGACAAGAAGATGGATAAGGTTGATAAGAAAATTCAACAATTGGAATTGAATATCAATTTATTGGAAGAAGAAGTAAAGCTTGAAAAAGAAAAATTTTTAAGACTTTTTGCTGAATTTGAAAATTATAAAAGAAGAACATCAAAAGAACGCATCGACCTTTTTAAAACCGCCGGACAAGAGGTTATAGTGTCTATGTTGCCTGTTCTTGACGATTTTGACAGAGCACTCATTGAATTAAAAAAAGCGGAAGATGACACACTCTTTCAAGGAGTAACGCTAATTCACAACAAACTAAAAGAAACATTAAAATCTAAAGGACTTAGTTATTTTGAAGTCAATGAAGGAGATACCTTTGATTCAGAAACACATGAAGCCATCACACAAATTCCTGCACCTTCAGACGAATTGAAGGGAAAAATTATCGATGTTGTTGAAAAGGGATATCAGTTGGGTGACAAAATAATTCGCTATCCAAAAGTTGTGATAGGTCAGTAAAACCAATAGAACTGTTTTTATGAAAGAAGATTATTATGAGATATTAGGCATTAGTAAAGACGCTTCTTCGGCTGAAATCAAAAAAGCATATCGAAAAAAAGCCATAGAATTCCACCCTGACAAAAATCCTGGAGATGCAAAGGCAGAGGAAATGTTCAAAAAGGCCGCAGAAGCTTATGAGGTTTTGAGTGACCCAAATAAAAAAGCACGCTATGATCAATATGGCCATCAAGCATTTGACGGCGCCGGTGGTTTTAGCGGTGGCGGAATGAATATGGAAGATATTTTCAGTCAGTTTGGAGATATTTTTGGAGGTGCTTTTGGCGGCGGCGGCGGATTCTCCGGATTCTCCGGATTTGGCGGTGGCGGTCAACGCAGAATGAAAGGGAGTAATCTTCGCATTAGAGTTTCTCTCACGCTTGAAGAAATCGCAAATGGCGTTGAGAAAAAAATTAAAGTAAAACGAAAAAAACAGGCACAAGGGACCACTTATAAAACTTGTACTACCTGTAATGGTAGCGGTCAGGTAACTCGCATCACCAATACCATACTGGGAAGAATGCAGACTTCATCAGCTTGTAATGTCTGTGGGGGCTCCGGTCAAATCATTGATTCAAAACCTCCCAATGCAGACGCTAATGGAATGCTGATGACTGAGGAAACCATTTCAGTTAAAATTCCTGCAGGAGTTGTTGACGGAATGCAATTAAAAGTTTCCGGAAAGGGTAATGAGGCTCCGGGAAATGGCATTGCCGGCGACTTGCTTGTTGCTATTGAAGAAAAAGTTCACCCCACTTTACAAAGGGAAGGTGATAATTTGCATTATGATCTGTACATTAGCTTTTCAGAAGCAGCACTGGGAACCTCAAAGGAAATTGACACTGTAACAGGGAAAGTGAGAATTAAAATTGACGAAGGCGTTCAAAGTGGTAAAATTTTAAGATTGAGAAATAAAGGTATTCCAAGTATCAATGGCTATGGCTCAGGAGACTTACTAGTTCACGTAAATGTGTGGACACCAAAATCACTTTCGAAAGAACAAAAAGAGTTTTTTGAAAAAATGGCAAATGACCCAAATTTTATCCCAAAACCTGAAACTGACGACAAATCATTTTTTGAAAAAGTAAAGGATATGTTTTCTTAAAATATTTAAGATTCATTTTTTATTGTTATATTTGTTTATGGTTATTCTTATTTAACCATATTTTTCTTTTTCATAGCAATTTTTTTTTCCCATCCTTTGTTTCTTTAACTTAGGGTGGGTTTTGTTTTTTAAACAACACTTCTTAATTGTAACAGATTTAATATTTTTGACACTAATAGCTTCAAACAATCAACTTCATGAATACCATTTTAGTAGCCGATCAAGTCACAAAAAACTACGGAAAATTTACAGCTTTAAATTCGATATCAATTGAAGTCCCTTCAGGAAGTATTTTTGGGCTATTGGGGCCCAATGGAGCCGGAAAAACCACTTTTATACGCATCATCAATCAAATTACCATGCCAGATTCAGGGAGCGTATTTCTTGATGGAGAAGCCCTGCAGCCTCATCATATTCAGCATATTGGTTATTTGCCGGAAGAAAGGGGCTTGTACAAATCGATGAAAGTGGGCGAACAGGCTTTGTATTTGGCTCAGTTAAAAGGACTTTCCAAAGCCCAGGCAAAAGAGCGTCTCAAGTATTGGTTTGATAAACTCGATATTGGAAGTTGGTGGGATAAGAAAATTGAAGAACTTTCAAAAGGAATGGCTCAAAAAGTGCAGTTTATAGTGACAGTTTTACACCAGCCCAAGCTTCTCATTTTTGACGAGCCCTTTAGCGGATTTGACCCGGTAAACGCAAACCTCATTAAGGATGAAATTCTGGAACTCAGAAACCAAGGCGCCACCATTATTTTTTCAACACACAGAATGGAATCTGTTGAAGAACTCTGTGACCATATTGCTCTAATACACAATGCTAATAAAGTACTTGACGGTAAAGTAACCGACATCAAAAAGACTTATAAGTCCAATACCTATGAAGTGGGATTAAAAACCGAACATCCGGATAGTTTACAAAACGATTTATCCCATAAGTTTGAAGTAAGTCCCGCAAGTTTTCAAACACTAGATGATAATTTAAAACTCAAAATTAAAATTGAACCCCATTCCTCACCCAATGAGTTGATTAGCTATTTAACGTCAAAGGCTCAGATGAATCATTTTGTTGAAGTGATTCCCAGTGTTAATGATATTTTTATTCAAACTGTTTCAAAATCATAGTTATGCAAAACTTACGACTCATCATAAAACGAGAATTCAATTCCAGAGTGCGCAATAAATCATTTATAGTCATGACCATTCTGAGCCCCTTGATTGTAGTGGGAATGATTTTTTTAGTGGTTTTCCTAAGCGGATTAAATAGTGAAGAGGTCAGAACGGTAGCTGTACTAGATGAAACACAACTTTTTTCAGATTCATTTGAAGACTCAGAAAATTTAAAATTCAAACAGTTAACAGATATTGAACTTGTAACAGCAAAAACAATTAGTGAAACCAGTGATTATCACGGTTTATTATACATTCCACAAACAGAAGATTTATCTCAACTAGATAAAAACATTCAGTTTTTTGTAGAGGGCTCACCTAATGTTTCAACCATACAATCCATTGAAAGGACTTTAAACACCAGCCTCACCAATATTAAATTAGAAAACGATGGCGTGGATTTATTAAAAATTGAAACATCAAAAACTAATGTGGACATAAAAATTGAAAATTATCAGGGAGAACAAACCTCAAAAATGTCGAGTTGGATCAAAGCAATTTTTGGAGGTGCTGCCGGTTATTTGTTAATGATGTTCATCATTATTTATGGGAATATGGTGATGCGAAGTGTTATAGAAGAAAAAACAAACCGCATCATTGAAATTATAATTTCCTCAGTAAAACCTTATCATCTAATGATGGGAAAAATAATAGGCACATCTCTGGCAGGTGTTACGCAATTTCTTATTTGGGTTGTTTTGGGAGGAATTTTGATGCTAATTGCTACCAGTGTTTTTGGACTCAATCTGGAGCCTTCGACCATGCCCAATCAGGAAATGATTGATCAGGCAAATGCATCGGGTATGCAAGCGGTGTTATATGATATAGCCAGACTCCCAATTGGAACTTTAATTATATCCTTTTTGATCTTTTTCATAGGCGGTTATTTTCTTTACAGTTCTATTTATGCAGCAATTGGAGCAGCCGTTGATAATGAAACAGATACCCAGCAATTTATGTTTCCCATTATCATTCCTTTGATGCTGGCGATGTATGTTGGTTTTTTTGCAGTAATTGAAAATCCACATGGGTCTGTCGCAGTCATTTTTTCACATATTCCACTTACTTCACCCATTGTTATGTTGATGCGCATTCCTTTTGGAGTGCCTTGGTGGGAAATTTTAATCTCTATGTTGCTCTTATTTGCTACATTTGCTTTGGTCGTTTGGTTTGCTGCAAAAATATATCGTGTAGGTATATTGATGTATGGTAAAAAGCCCACTTATAAAGAGTTGTACAAATGGCTGAAATACTAGAAAAATTATGGAAGACAAGCTAGAAAATGTAAAGGATGTAATACCCAATTCTTTTTGGAACACTTTTAATGATTTTCTGCAATTTGAACTCATTCGATTTGGTAATGAAAGCAACGCAATTGTTATCACAGTAGGGCTCATTTTACTGCTTATCACCTCCCTTTTTATAGTCAAAATACTTCTTAGGCTCATCCGAAAAGTCTATACCCGAAAATTGGATGCAGATGAAAAACTACGGTTTTTAGGTGCTTTTAATTTTATAGGATACCTCGTTTATATATTAGTGTTTGTATCTGTGCTGAGCTCTGCAGGCATTGATATTACGCTGCTTTTGACTGCTACTGCAGTCATTTTTATAGGTTTGGGACTTGCTATGCGCGAAATTTTTCAAGATATTATAGGTGGCATTTATATCATCCTAGATAAATCAGTTCAAGCAGGTGATATCATTGAAGTAAATAGAATTGTTTGCAAAGTTTTTGACACTAAATTGCGCACCACAAGAGCCGTGTCGCAAGATGAAAAAGTAATTGTTATACCCAATCATAAATTTGTAACAGACAATGTGATTAATTATACCCAAAACTATAAAAACACCCGGCAATCTGTTAAAGTGAGAGTGGCTCTCGATGCTGATGTCGAACTTGTCAAGAATATACTTCTTCAGGCGGCTTTATCTCAAAAAAAAATACTGAAAACACCGGCACCTTTTGTCTTTTTTGAAGACTTTGGGGAATATGCCCTTCATTTTGGTATTTATTTTTTTATCTCTGAAAGCTTTATTGAGCCTAAAATAAAAAGTGATTTGCGATTTACCATCGAAAAAGAATTTAGAAAAAATAACATCAAGTTTCCTTATCCGCAGCGAGACATTCACATTATGCAAAGCTCAACCGCAAATCCAAACCACAATTCTTAAAACAAACCCATGCCAAAAATTTTAATCATTGAAGACGAGGCTTCCATCAGAAGAGTTTTAGTAAAAATATTAACTGAAGAAAGCGAAAGTTATATTGTTTCTGAAGCCCAAGACGGTCTTGCCGGAATGGAGCTAATCAAAAATGAAGATTTTGACCTAGTCCTTTGCGATATAAAAATGCCAAAAATGGACGGGGTAGAAGTACTGGAAGCCACAAAAAAAATAAAACCAGAAATTCCAATGGTAATGATTTCGGGTCACGGCGATCTCGATGTGGCAGTTAACACAATGCGACTTGGCGCCTTTGATTATATCTCCAAGCCTCCGGACCTCAATCGATTGCTAAACACCGTTCGCATCGCTTTAGACAGAAAAGAACTCGTAGTTGAAAACAAGCAACTCAAGAAAAAGGTGAGTAAAAACTATGAGATGGTGGGCGAATCAAAAGCGATAGAGCACATAAAGGAAATGATTGAAAAAGTGGCTCCCACAGAAGCCCGCGTCTTAATCACAGGACCCAATGGCACGGGAAAAGAACTCGTTGCCCATTGGATTCACGAAAAAAGCGAACGCTCAAAAGGCCCATTGATAGAAGTAAATTGCGCAGCCATTCCACCGGAACTTATTGAAAGTGAGCTTTTTGGTCACATTAAGGGAGCTTTTACATCAGCCATCAAAGACCGAGCAGGAAAGTTTGAAGCAGCAAATGGAGGCACTTTGTTTCTCGACGAAATAGGGGACATGAGCCTTGCTGTGCAAGCCAAAGTTTTGAGAGCACTCCAGGAAGGAAAAGTACAACGAGTGGGAAATGACAAAGACATCAAGGTAGATGTTAGGGTAGTGGCAGCAACCAATAAAAATTTAAAAGTAGAAATTAAAGAAAATCGTTTTAGAGAAGATTTATACCATCGTTTGGCTGTCATACTTATAGAAGTTCCATCATTGAATGACCGCAGGGATGACATTCCACTCTTGATTGAATTTTTTGCCGATAAAATTTCACAGGAACAAGGCACTGCAAAAAAAGAGTTTAACAAACAAGCTGTAAAACTCCTTCAGGCTTATGACTGGACCGGAAACATAAGAGAACTACGCAATGTGGTCGAGCGACTCATTATTCTTGGTGGTAAAGAAATCACCGAAGAGGATGTAAAATTATTTGCAACTAAATAAGAAATTATAAAACTTTCTTATCTTTAGAAATTCAAGTAAAATCAAAAAATGGATAACATCAATCTTCAGCAATTCAAAATAACGCAACCCGTTTCTATCAATAAATTACCCACAAGCTTTCCCCTTGATTCCTCAGAAAAAAAAATAGAAAAAGAACTCAAAAAAACCAGAAAAAAATTGGGTGAATTACAAAACACCCAGTATGCCCATGGAAAATATGGAGTTTTAGTTTGTTTTCAGGCGATGGATACTGCCGGTAAGGACAGTCTCATAAGGGAAGTTTTTAATGATTTTAATGTGCGTGGTGTCGATAATCATAGTTTTAAAGTTCCTTCAGTAAAAGAATTGCGGTATAATTATTTATGGAGACATCAAGTTGCACTTCCTCAGAGGGGAAAATATGCAGTGTTTAATCGCACCCATTATGAAAATGTACTGGCAACCCGGGTGCATCCTCAATACATTCTTAACGAAAATATTCCCGGGATTGATTCTGTTGACGATATTGACGAAGCCTTTTGGGAAAAACGCTTTGAGCAAATCAATAACTTTGAAAAAACAGTTTCAGAAAACGGAACCATCATCATTAAATTCTTTCTCAATATATCCAAAGAAGAACAAAAGTTCAGGTTATTGAGACGCCTTGATAAACCTAATAAGAACTGGAAATTTTCACCGGGAGACCTCAAAGAGCGAAAGCTTTGGGATTCTTATATGAAGTATTATGAGGATATTTTTAACAAATCATCAAAAGAACATGCTCCTTGGTATAGCATTCCTGCAGACGATAAAGCTACAGCCCGTCTTCTGGTTGCAAAAATTTTGTTACAAACCATGGAAAAATACACAGACATTGTGGAACCTGAATTGCCTGATGAACTCAAAGCTCAAATTCCGGACTATATCAAACAACTCGAAAATGACTAAACCCGCAATGACACCCAAATCATTTGTAAATACACTTACTATAATGCACCTTGCATTTTTTGGGAGTGTGCTGGGTCTTGCAATTGTATCTTATGTTCTTGTTGAAAATCATACGCTCGATTTGGAAAATATAGATTTGACATTTTTTATAGTTCTTTTAGTCTTAAGTCTTTTTGGAGTGCTGGGTGGTAACATCATTAAGAAAAACGTTTTGAAAACAGCAAAATTAAAAAACAGCTTACGTGAAATGTTAGGTACCTATCAAACTGCAAGTCTCATTAGATATGCAACGCTGGAGGCGCCGGCTCTTTTAGCAATTGTTTATTATATTTTAACCGAACAGTTTTTATTTTTACTTATTGCAATAGCACTTATGGGTTACTTTTTATCAATCAGGCCCACCAAATCAAAAATAGCTTTGGAGCTTCAGCTAAACAGAGAAGAACAAATGCAATTTAACAAAGAAAATCAGGAATTAAATTAAATAATATACGATGAAAAAACGACTTCTTATCCCTTTTGCTTTATTACTGTGCAGTGTTGTTTATCCCCAAAAAGTCAATCAAGAGGACTCCATTATGTTGCGAAAAATCTATGATGAAGCCCTTGTAAACGGTCAGAGTTATGAATGGTTACGCAACATTACAAAAAATATTGGACATCGGCTTTCGGGTTCAATTGGTGCAGAGCAGGCTGTGATTTACACAAAAGACGAACT
>JANSXN010000073.1 GCA_024742935.1 Flavobacteriaceae bacterium | reverse complement strand
CGTTATTAAAGATCAGTTTCCGGAAATAGCTGTTGAAGCGAAACAAGATTCCTTAAACAGTCAGATAACTTACTTTTTCGGAAGAGTCTCAGATGATTATGGGTTGACAAAACTACAGCTTGTTTATTTTCCATCAGGAAATGATACTAACAAAGCAAAATTGTCACTGCCGGTCAATAAAGGAAATTTTGATCAATTCCTTCACGCTTTTCCCGGAGATTTGCCTCTTGAAGAGGGACGAGAGTACAGCTATTACTTTGAAGTTTTTGATAATGACGCCATCAATGCTCCCAAAAGCACGAAATCATCAACATTTTCTTTTAGAAAATTGACTCAGGATGAGCTGGAAAAGCAGCAATTAAAGGAACAACAAGAAACCATTCAGGGATTGGACAAAACGATTCAGGATATGGAAAAGCAAAGCAAGGATCTTGAGGAGCTTTCGCGAATGCAAAAAGAAAAAAATGAACTTAATTGGAACGACAAACAAAAGCTGGAAGAGTTTTTAAAACGCCAAAAACTTCAGGAGGAAATGATGAAAAAGTTTTCTGAGAAAGCAAAAGAAAATTTGGAAAACTTTCAGAAAGAAAACAAAGAAAATGACCCTCAAAAAGAAGAATTGCAAAAGCGTTTTGACGAAAATGAGGAACGCTTACAAGAAAATGAAAAGTTACTTGATGAGTTAGAAAAGCTACAAGAAAAAATAGCTGAAGAAGAACTTTTTGAAAAGCTGGAAGAACTCAGCAAGCAAAACAAAAAACAAAAAAGAAATCTGGAGCAACTCCTTGAGCTTACAAAGCGTTATTATGTTGAAAAGAAAACTCAAAAGTTAGCCGAAGAACTTGAAAAGCTTGCCGAAAAGCAGGAAACCCTATCTAATGAACCTAAAGAAAACAACACCAAAGAAAAGCAAGAAGAATTAAACAAAGAGTTTGAAGATTACAAGGAAGAAATGGAAGAGTTGAGAGAGGAAAATGAGCAGCTAAAAAGCCCAATGGACATTCCGGATAATTCAGCAAAGGAAGAGGAAGTAAAGCAAGAACAACAAGAAGCGACACAAAAACTAGAACAGCAACAACAAGAAGGTGCTCAGGAGAAACAAAAAAAGGCCGCAGAAAAAATGAAAGAGATGAGCCAGCAAATGCAAATGCAGATGGCTGCCGGTGCCAGTGAAGGTCAAGAGGAAGATATTGAAATGCTCAGACAAATCCTTGACAATCTGGTTATTTATTCACTCTCTCAGGAATATTTAATGGAAGACTTTAAAGAGTCACGTTACGGAAATCCGCTTTTTGGAAAAAAACTAGTCCGCCAAAGTGAATTAAAACAAAATTTTCAACACGTTGACGACAGTCTCTTTTCTTTAGCTTTACGTAATCCAATGGTGGGAACTGTTATAAATGACCTCATAGAAGAAGTGCATTATAATATAGACAAATCAACAGAAGAACTTGCTGAAAACCGCATAAGAAACGGCGTTGCCTCTCAACAATATGCATTGACCGGGGCTAATGAATTAGCCGTTCTTTTAGGTGATGCACTCAATAGCATGCAAATGCAAATGCAAATGGGAATGGGTCAGGGTGAAGGCGGTCAAGGAAAAGGTTTCCAGTTGCCAGATATTATTAAGCAACAAGAAAGTTTGAATGAAAAAATGGAACAAGGCACAAGCCAGGGCGAAGAAGGGGAGCAAGGTGAACAACAAGGAGAGGGCCAGGGTCAAGGAGATGGTGAAGGAGATGGCGAAGGAAACACCGGTACTGAAGGTGACGGTGAAGGAGGCGAAAGCGGTGATGGCAATAAAGACGGAGAGGGAAGTGAAGGTCTTGAATCTGAAAAAATGAACGAAATGTTGTTTGAGATATACAAACAACAACAACTTTTAAGAATGCAGTTGGAAGAAAAGCTCAGACAAGAAGGGCTCCCTTCAGACGCACGTAATCTTATAAGGCAAATGGAACAAGTGGAGCAGGAACTTTTAGAAAGAGGATTCAATCAACAGACACTTAGAAAAATGAACGACATCAAGCACCAATTGTTAAAGCTTGAAAAAGCGGCATTTCAACAAGGTGAAGATGAAAAGCGCCAAGGAAGAACAAACGAAATTGACTATCAAAATCCGTCAGACAAATTACTTGAAAATGCAAAAAAGTATTTCAACAACGTTGAAATACTAAACAGGCAACAATTACCACTTCGACCTGTTTACAGACAAAAGGTTCAAGATTATTTTACAACAAACGATGATTAATTTTTTTTCTGAAACAGATTTTCAGTTACCAAATCAAGATGTTTATTTCTCTTGGATTACTCAAATTATAAAAGAGGAGAAGTTCATATTGGGAGACATAAATTATGTTTTTTGTGATGACGAACTGCTTCATAAAATCAACTTAGAATACCTACAGCATGACACTTTAACAGATATTATAAGTTTCGACTACTCTGTTGGAAAGCAGTTACATGGAGAAATTTACATTTCGATTGAACGCATAAAGGACAATGCTCAAAAATTTAAGGTTTCATTTGAAAACGAACTTTTGCGAGTGATGATTCACGGAATCTTGCATTTTATGGGCTACAAAGACAAATCGCCTGAAGAACAGCAACAAATGAGGCAAAAGGAAAATGAAGCTATCTTAAAATTTAGTTTGTAGTATTAGCATTTAGCTGATATTCAGATTATTGCACTTTAATTTGTTGATTTACTGAACTTTAGCTTATATTTGCACCCTTTTAACAACACTATTTGTTCCACGTGGAACATAAATTTAGAATTATACAATGTTTGAAAATGAATATGATGTAATTGTTGTGGGCGGTGGACATGCCGGTTCTGAGGCTGCTGCTGCTGCTGCCAATATGGGTTCTAAAACCCTATTAGTAACAATGAACCTTCAAAACATCGCTCAAATGTCTTGCAATCCCGCTATGGGGGGGATAGCAAAAGGACAAATTGTACGCGAAATTGATGCCCTTGGAGGATATAGCGGAATTGTTTCAGACAAAACAGCCATTCAGTTCAAAATGCTTAATAAATCCAAAGGACCTGCAATGTGGAGTCCCAGAGTGCAAAGTGACCGCATGCGATTTGCAGAAGAATGGCGATTGATGCTGGAACAAACCCGCAATCTTGATTTCTATCAGGAAATGGTGTCAGGGCTTATTGTAAAAAACAACAAGATTTGTGGTGTTAAAACCTCACTTGGTATTGAAATAAAAGCCAAATCTGTTGTGTTGACAAACGGAACTTTTTTAAATGGTTTAATACATATAGGTGAAAAACAGTTTGGAGGCGGTCGCGCCGGTGAAAGAGCCTCAACCGGAATTACTGAAGATTTAGTAAATCTAGGATTTGATTCAGGCAGAATGAAAACCGGAACTCCCCCAAGAGTTGATGGCCGTTCCTTGGACTTTTCTAAAATGGAAGAACAACCGGGTGATGACAAACCTGATAAGTTTTCATTTACAGACCTTACAGCCCCTCTAGAAAAGCAGCGCTCCTGTCATATGACTTACACGAGCAATCAAGTCCACGATTTGCTAAGAGAGGGATTTGATCGTTCGCCTATGTTTAACGGAAGAATACAAAGTATTGGCCCACGTTATTGTCCCTCTATTGAAGATAAAATCAATCGATTTGCAGACAAAGACAGGCATCAGCTCTTTATTGAACCTGAGGGATGGGATACAGTTGAATATTATGTTAACGGTTTTTCAACTTCGCTGCCTGAAGACGTCCAATTTAAAGCGTTACGTTCAGTGGTGGGTTTTGAAAATGTAAAGTTTTTTAGACCCGGTTATGCGATAGAATATGATTATTTTCCGCCCACACAACTAAAGCATACTTTAGAAACGAAATTGGTTGAAGGCTTATTTTTTGCCGGACAAATAAATGGAACTACCGGCTATGAAGAAGCCGCTTCACAAGGTTTAATGGCTGGAATCAATGCGCATTTAAAAGTTCATGAAAAGGATCCATTTATCTTAAAAAGAAACGAAGCTTACATTGGTGTTCTAGTTGATGATTTAATTACAAAAGGTACAGAGGAGCCTTATAGAATGTTTACTTCCAGGGCAGAATACAGAACACTTTTACGTCAGGACAATGCTGATTTTAGGCTTACGCCAAAAGCATATGAAATCGGTTTGGCAGGAGAAAGCAGAATGAGACGTATGGAAGAAAAAGAGTCAAAATCTGATGATTTTGTGCAATTTTTTAAAGAAACTAGCTATTCACCCGAAGTGATGAATCCTATTTTAGAAGAAAAAAATTCAGCTTTAGTGAGTCAAAGCGACAAACTTTTTAAAGTTTTTTCACGACCCAACATCACTTTGGTTGATATGCGCAAAATTCCTAATGTTGAAAAGTATATTCAAAACAAAGATTTGGATGAAGAAATCTTAGAACAAGTTGAAATTCAGGTAAAATATTCCGGGTATATTGACAAAGAAAAGAACAATGCTGATAAGCTAAACCGTTTAGAAGGAATAAAAATCCCTCAAAACTTTGACTACAATGCTTTAAAATCACTTTCATTTGAAGCAAAAGAGAAGTTAAACGCCATTCGTCCTGCAACAATTTCACAAGCATCTCGCATTAGCGGTGTGTCGCCAAATGATATTTCTGTGATGTTGGTCTACATGGGAAGATAATGTTCCACGTGAAACAATTTTAAAATTCAGCTATTGAATACGCCTCACAAAATCCATCTAAAAACAAAAGATTACCTGGTTTCCGGAGAAGAATTTACTTTGGTTGAAAATGAATTTGGTGATATACTTCAGACGATTCCTGTTCCCAGTTCAATCAAAATTCCTGAGTATTACAAAAGCGAAAATTACATTTCGCACACTGACACAAAAAAATCATTTACAGACAAGCTCTATCATTTCATAAAAAAAATTGCGCTGAAGCAAAAGGTTTCATTGATTACAGAAATCAACAAAGGACCAGGAAAACTATTGGATATTGGTTCGGGAACAGGAGATTTTTTAGCAACTGCCAAACAAAAAAATTGGGCTGTTTTTGGGGTAGAACCCAATCAGGATGCAATCACGCTTTCTGAAAAAAAAGGTGTATGCGTTTCAAAGGAATTAAAAGATATCACAGAAACAGACTTTGACGTCATCACTCTTTGGCATGTTCTAGAACACGTTCCCGATGTGGAAGATTATATACATGAAATTTCAAACAGATTAAAAACTTCAGGCACCTTAATCATTGCTGTTCCAAATTTCAAATCTAAAGATGCCAAACATTACAAACGTTTTTGGGCAGCTTATGATGTTCCCAGACACCTTTGGCATTTTTCAAAAACCGGAATAAAACAACTTTTTTCAACTCACAACTTTCAACTTACAGAAACAAAACCCATGTGGTTTGATGCTTTTTATGTGAGCTTACTTTCTGAAAAATATAAAACAGGAAAAAGTAATTGGCTGAAAGCAATTTTTCGTGGACTGCAATCAAATCTCTCAGGATTGCATACAAAAGAGTATTCTTCTCATATTTATATCCTAAAAAAGGAGTAACAGACCATTCTTTGACGATTTTAGAGCTTTTTAGCTTATGAGGAATGGTGAATGTATCTAAAAATTTGTTTCGCTTTTAGTGCGCTAATTTTAAGGCTATTTTTAATAAGAAAAATAAATGAAACCTAAAAGCGAAATAAATTTATCTTATGGTTTCTATAGATTGCTTTTTATGCAACAAACGCGTCAATTGAATAGAAAGATCAGTGAAGATGATTTTTGCATTCCCATTTCTTTCGATGTGATAATTTGCCATTTCCAACGCATCAATAATTTCCAAAATATTTTCACCGTGCACAAAAGGGGCAAATTTTTCTAATGCAAAATTGGGGTCTTGAATTTGAAGATACACAAGAGAAGGAGTCTGATAATTCACAAGCATAGCCTGTCTGAAAAAGGAAACACAATAATCTAAAAACTGTTTTTGAACCTCCCTGCCAACTGAAGCTATGTTTTCACTCCAACTAAGCAAATCTTGAACAACTGCTTTATTTCCTTTGGCTCTAAAAGCAGCCCGCACCCATAGTATCACCCATTTTTCAAAAGAAGCATCCTCGCTTTGGTTTTTATACAACTGCAATGCTTTGTTGTATTCACCTGAAGCTTGCCGGGCAAATCCTTTTGCGATGTCATAAGAGACGTCCTCCTGTTGAACCAGACCTTGAGCAATAGCTTCCTCAGACAGTAAGGGAACTCTAAGAATTTGACAACGAGACGTAATTGTGGACAGTAATTGCTCATCATCCTCTGTGATAAGTATAAAAACTGTCTTATCTGGTGGCTCCTCCAGCAATTTCAGAATTTTATTGGCACATTGGGTATTCATTTTATCTGCCATCCAGAGAATCATCACTTTATAGCCTCCTTCGTACGCTTTTAGCGAAAGAGTTTTTACCATATCCTGTGCCTCATCAACACTTATGAGTCCCTGCTTTTTTTCAATACCGATTTTATGGTACCATTCAAAGAGGTTTCCGTAAGGATTTTCAAGTACAAAACTGCGCCACTCTTCAATAAAATGAGAAGAAACGGGATGTTTTTTTATTTGGTCATTGGTAGCAACCGGATAAACAAAATGCAAATCGGGATGGGAAAGTTTGTTAATTTTAAGGTTGCAAGCTTCGTTACCACCCGTGTTTTCATTTCCTGAATTTTGACATAAAATATATTGAGCATAGGCAATTGCGATTGGCAAAACCCCCTGACCCACAAAGAGTTGTGCGTGTGGAATACGCCCATTTTGAACACTTGTGATGAGGTGGTTTTTAATATGATCGAGCCCTAAAACTTCTGAAAAAAGCATAGACAAATATATAATATTTCACAACAATGCAGATACCACAGTTCTCAGAAAAAAGTATCTTTGTTGGAATAACAAAAAAGCTATGAAAACCCTAAAAGATTTTAATTTTAAAAAAAAGAAAGTATTAATAAGAGTGGACTTTAATGTGCCGCTCAATGATGCACATCAGGTTACAGACGACACACGCATTAGAGCTGTCAAACCCACTTTAATCAAAATTCTCGAAGATGGCGGAAGCTGTATTCTGATGTCTCACTTGGGAAGACCAAAAAATAGAGAAGATGAGTTCTCTTTAAAGCATGTTGTCAATAAAGTTTCTGAAATTATTGGGGTTCAAATTAAATTTGTTACAGACTGTATTGGCAGCAAAGCAGAAGAGGCGGCTTCAAAACTTTTGCCAGGCGAAATTTTATTACTTGAAAATTTGCGCTACTACCCTGAAGAAACAGAAGGAGATAGCGATTTTGCAAAGAAATTAGCTTCCCTCGGCGATTTTTATGTAAACGATGCTTTTGGCACAGCCCACAGAGCTCATGCCTCAACAGCTATCATTGCAGATTTTTTCCCCGGCAGCAAATGTTTTGGGACCCTTTTAGAGCGCGAAATAGAAAGCATAAATAAAGTTTTGAAAGACAATCAAAAGCCTGTAACTGCCATCATTGGGGGGGCTAAAGTGTCCTCAAAAATAACCATTATAGAAAACATACTCGATAAAATAGACCATTTGATTGTGGGAGGAGGTATGGCATTTACTTTTGTAAAAGCTTTAGGCGGCAAAATTGGGAACTCATTGGTTGAAGAGGATAAAATGGATTTGGCCTTGAGCATACTGGAACAGGCAAAACAAAAGAATGTGAAAATCCACCTTCCGGTTGATGCGGTTATTGCAGACAGTTTTTCTGAAAATGCAAACACAAAGGAGAGTCCCATTGACGCTATTCCTGATGGATGGATGGGATTGGACTCCGGGCAAAAAACCAATGCACACTTTGCTGGAATTATAAGGGAATCTAAAACAATCCTTTGGAATGGCCCGGTGGGCGTTTTTGAGATGAAACCCTTTTCTCACGGAACCATTTCAATGGGAATTGCCATAGCAGAAGCCACAAAAAATGGTTGTTTTTCACTTGTTGGCGGAGGAGATTCAGTATCAGCAGTAAAACAATTTGGTCTTGAAAATAAGGTGAGTTATGTGTCAACAGGCGGAGGCGCTATGCTTGAAATGCTCGAAGGTAAAACCTTACCGGGAATAGCCGCCATCCTTGATTGATGCAATAGATAAAAGCATCTTGCGTTTCTAAAATATATTTTTATTATTTTGCAGCCTTAACTTAACTTAAAAAATAATGAGTAAAATACTAACCCCCCTGCTTTTTACCTTGTTTTTTTCTTATGCATTTGCCCAGGAACACAGTTTAGAAGAGCAACAATCCCTGGTTTCAGAATTAGAAACGTCAGAAATTACTGAGCAAGAGCCCTTATCTCTGCTTGACAGCATAAGAGCCGCCTTTCAAGTTCACCAAATAAGCTCAGAAATTGATAGTTTGTGGAAAAAAGAACTCTACAATTCAGAACTTTTTGAAGAAATGAATGCTTTTATAAAAGAAGCTGATACACTCCAGGAAGAAACAGTTCTTGAAGATCTCCCTACTGAACTTTTAAAAGAAAGGCTAGCACTGCTTGACGCAAAAACTCCTTTTAATATAGCATATTCTCCTTCTCTTGAAAACATAATTAAGCGCTATTTAAAGAGTAGAAAGACATCATTGCAACGCCTCATGAATCTTAGTAATTATTACTTCCCCATGTTTGAGCAGGAATTGGATAAACACAACATACCTTTGGAGCTTAAATATCTTGCTATTGTTGAATCTGCATTGAACCCAAGGGCAAGATCCAGAGTGGGGGCAACGGGTTTATGGCAGTTTATGTATCCCACAGGAAAGATGTATGGTATGGAAGTAACTTCATATGTTGATGAACGTTCAGACCCCTTGAGAGCGACAGAATCTGCCGCAAAATACTTAAGCCTTTTACACTCTATGTTCAATGATTGGGATCTAGCTCTTGCATCATACAACGCCGGTCCGGGAAATGTGTCAAGAGCAATAAGACGCTCTGGTGGTGAAACTAATTACTGGCTCATAAGAAACAATTTACCTCGCGAAACAGCCGGTTATGTACCTGCTTTTTTGGCAACCATGTATATTTTTGAATATGCTGAAGAACACGGCTTTAAATTGCCTAAAACAGGCTTGCCCTATTATGAAACCGATACTATTCACATAAAACAAACACTTAGCTTTGACGATATCACTGAGTTAGTTGACATTTCAAAAGAGGAATTGCAGTTTTTAAACCCTTCTTACAAGTTGGATGTTATACCCTTTATCAAGGGTAAAAACTATACTCTTAGACTTCCATTGGATATTTTGGGCACTTTTGTGAGTAATGAGGAATTGATTTATGCTTACGTAAATAAAAAAGCAGAAGAAAACAAAAAGGTTTTACCGGAATTTTATGCTCAAGAGCAGCAAATCACCTATCGTGTAAAAAGCGGTGATTTCCTAGGAAAAATAGCTAATCAATATGGCGTAAGTGTAAATAACATAAAAAACTGGAATAACCTGAAAAACAACAATTTGCGCATTGGTCAACGGCTCACAATCTATCCAAAAGGGCAAAAGCCAAACGCAACGGCTGTTAATCAAAGTAACGCCTCCAATGGATCAACAAAAGAATATGTAGTAAGAAATGGAGACTCCTTATGGAGCATTGCTCAAAAACTCCCGGGAGTGAGTGTTGATAATTTAAAAAAGTGGAACGATATTAGTGGTACTAAACTAAAACCCGGAATGAAATTAAAAATTTCAAAAGGGTGATTTAAGTAATACCAACTCTCTAAAATTTTAACGATGAGAAAACATCTTGTATTTGTTGCATTCCTCTTTTTAGCATTGATTTCTTGTGAAGAGACTAAAGAACAAAAACAGGCAATGCTACCTGCTTCTTCCGGAAACATCAACAACCTTCAAGTGATTATTGACGATATTCTTTGGGAGGGAGAAGTGGGAGAAGCCATTAGAAAGAATTTTGCCGCCACCGTTGACGGGCTTCCTCAAGAGGAACCCCTTTTTAGTATCAACCAACTACCTCCAAACTCCTTTGATGGATTCACACAAAAAAACCGACTTTTTATTTATGTAAAAAAAGGAGAAGAAAAGCAATTTAAGTATGCCATAGATTATTATGCAAAACCCCAAAATGGGATATTTATAAGCGCAAATTCAAACGAAGATCTTATTCAACTCATTGATGAAAAGGCTAATGAAATGATTCAAAGTTTTCATAAAACCGAAATCAAAGAAAAGCAAAGAAGGATGTCACTTTCTCTATTTGATTCAAAACCAGTCAAAGACAGCCTTGGAGTAAGCTTTATTGCTCCATCAGTTTATCGCATTGGGAAGCTTACAAATAATTTTGCCTGGCTTAGAAAGGATATCCGTTCAGGAGATTTAAATTTGTTGATTTATGAAATGCCGCTTAATTACTTTCAAAATGATTCAACACGAATTAAGGATATAATTAAAATGAGAGATTCCATTGGGAAAACCCATATTCCGGGGCCGGTTGACAACAGCTATATGATTACTGAAAAAGCCTATTCCCCTTACCTTTTTGAATCTGAAGTCAATGGAAAATTTGCTTATCAAACGAAAGGAACCTGGGAAGTGTATAACTTTTTTATGGCAGGGCCCTTTGTAAATTACATTATAAGGGATGAACAAAATAACAGAAATCTTGTTGTTGAGGGCTTTACCTTTGCACCGTCAATCGATAAAAGAGATTATCAATTTGAATTGGAAGCCATCATTCAATCTTTCAAATTTGAATAAAAAAAATCCGCTAATTCAGCGGATTTTTTAAATTTAAAAAAAGATTATTTTTTATCAATTGTATTGGAGTCTTCCTCTTTTTTATCTTCTTTGGAAGCATCTTTAAATTCTTTGATACCGCTTCCCAAACCTCTCATCAATTCAGGGATTTTCTTTCCGCCAAACAACAAGAGCACAATTACAACAATCAAGGCAATTTGCCAGGGACCGATAGCTAAAGGAAATAGAACAGCATTCATAGTTAATGTATTTAGGAAACAAAGTTAACAAGAAAAATTCAATCCCTCACTTTTTTAAGTATTTTCTTCCAATTCATTATACGAATTCCCTTTTGTTTTTGTTTTATATTTGCTGAAGAACTTAAACAGTGATGCAAGAGGATAAAAAAAGAAAAAAAATTGTAAAAAAGCTACTACACAAGTATCGCTTAGTGATACTCAATGAAGATACTTTTGAAGAAAAGGCTTCCTTTAAGCTCAATAGATTGAATGTGTTTGTGTTTTCAATGCTTTCTGCATTATTCCTTGTGGGAATCACAACAGTTATTATTGCTTTCACGCCTTTGCGAGAATATATACCCGGATATTCATCAACCCAACTAAAACAGCAAGCAACAGAACTGGCATATAAAACAGATTCAATACAAAGAGTCTTACATTTGAATGAACAATACCTTGCCTCAATCAAACAGGTTTTAACAGGAGATTTGACCATTGAGCAAATAAACAGAGACTCCATACAGGATATCAACAGACAGGAACTGGAAAACGTAGATTTATCACCATCAAGAAAAGACTCCCTTTTAAGAGAACGAGTAGCTCAGGAAGAAAAGTACAATATATTTGAATCTTCATCAAATTTGATAACCAGCGTTTTATTTCCACCGGTTAATGGAACAATTTCTGAACCTTATAACTTAAAAAGCAAACATTATGCAGTCGATATTGTTGTTACAGAAAATACCCCTGTAAAAGCAACAGCAGACGGCACTGTTATATTTGCAGAGTGGACAGCACAAACCGGTTTTGTGATCATCATAGAACATCAAAACAATTTAATCTCTGTGTATAAACACAATTCAAAGTTAATAAAGGAACAAGGAGACCTGGTGAAAGCCGGGGAAGTGATTGCCAGTGCAGGCTCTACCGGAGAATTATCAACCGGTTCACACCTTCATTTTGAACTCTGGAGCAATGGCTACCCCATAAACCCTACAAATTTTATTGATTTTGAATAATAAACTTAAAGTCTTCAATGCATAAATAATTCAATATGTCGCTTAAATCATTTGCAGCAAAACTATTTGCAAACTATATCAAACAAAAGACCTACAAATGGGCTGCAAATCCGATTGAGTCT
>JANSXN010000094.1 GCA_024742935.1 Flavobacteriaceae bacterium | reverse complement strand
GTTGTTAGTCCCAATAACTGCTCTGATGAATTTCTGCATCAAATAATTTTCTTCATTGGTGCATCGGGCAGAGGAGATTCCGGCGATGGAATCGGGACCAAACTCATTTTTAAAGTGGGTTAATTTTCCGGCAATGTAATCGTAAGCTTCTTCCCATGTTACTTTTTCAAAAGCACCATTTCGTTTAATCATAGGCGCATCCAGGCGTTCAGGGTGGTCATAAAATTTAAAGGCATAACGTCCTTTCAAACAGGTGTGCCCCTGGTTGACTTCGGCATCATAAGGCGCCTGAATACTGAGTATTTCACCACTACGTGTGGAAACATCCAGGTTGCAACCCACACCACAATAGGTACAAATCGTTCGGGTCACATCTGTTGCAGCGATGGCTTTTGACTGAAATATATCAGAAATTGCAGAGGTGGGACAGGCTTGGGAGCAAGCACCACAACTCACACAATCTGAATCCATAAAACTTTGGTCAATCCCTTTAATGATGTGAGAGTCAAAACCACGTCCGGCCATACTCAAGACAAACTCTCCCTGCACTTCATCACAAGCTCTTACACAGCGGTAGCAGTTAATACATTTTGATAAATCTGAGGTCATATAAGGATGGCTCAAATCTTTTTGTTTATGTAAATGGGTTTCTCCTTCCGGATAGCGCACGTCTCTGATACCAACTTGAGCCGCAACGGTTTGCAATTCACAGTTACCGTTTACTTCGCAGGTCAAACAATCCAATGGGTGATCTGTTAAAACGAGTTCGATGATGTTTTTTCGTAACGACTGAATGGATTTTGAATCGGGGTAAATGTACTGCCCTTCGGCAATGGGCGTGTGACAGGAAGCCAGGGTTTTTGCATTTCCATTTTCTTCAAAAGCCACATCAACTGAACATACCCTGCAAGAGCCAAACGGATCCAGGTTGGGTGCGTCACAAAGTGTGGGGACTGCTTGTTGTCCTTTATGTCTTCTTAAAAAAGATAAAATGGTTTCACCTTCTTTAATTTCAAAGGGTATATTGTTTATAAAAGCGGTCTTCATAGCATCGGCTTTTTAATTAAAATAGTGTTTCAACTCACTTTCAAAATAAGTAAGTGCATTTCTCACCGGAAGCGGAATTCCGCCACCGTGTGCACAAAGGGATGTTTTTTCCAGCGTTGTGAGTAAATCGTCAAATAAAACGCGGTCAATTTTATAATCTGAGGTAAAGGCTTTGAGTGCCATTTCCTGACCTCTTTTGGTTCCTAAGCGGCAAGGGAAACATTTACCGCAACTTTCATAAGATGCAAAATCAAACAAATGCTCAATAAATTTCAGAATGGGGAAATTTTCGGGCACACAAACAATTGAAGCGTGACCTAAAAGGAATCCATTTTGTGAAAACGATTCAAAATCAATTTGTAAATCCTCAATTTTGTGAATGGGCACCAATCCGCCAAGCGGACCACCTATTTGCAAGGCTTTCACGGGAGATTTAAAACCACCGCCCAATTCATAAACCACTTCGGCGAGCGGCGTTCCCATTTCAACTTCAAATATTCCCGGAGTATTGAAAAAACTATCTAAACTTATAAGTTTGGTTCCTGAAGATTTTTCTGTTCCCAGGGCTTTCCAGTTGGCTCCTCCATTCTCCAAAATGTGATGAACGGTTGCCAATGTTTCTACATTATTAACAATAGTTGGTTTATTAAAGAGTCCTTGTTGTGCCGGGAAAGGCGGACGAACCCGCACTTCAGGTCGCTGGCCTTCAATGGAGTTGATCAATGCCGTTTCTTCACCACAGATATAAGAACCTTGTGCTTGAATGATTTTAAATTCAAAATCAAAACCGCTGTTTAGAATGTTTTTTCCGCAAAGTCCGGAGGTTTTGAGAGTGTCAATCGCCTCTTGAACAATTGAAATCGATTCCGGATATTCTGCTCTGATGTAAATAACCCCATAAGCAGCTCCGGTAACATAACCGGAAATTAACATTCCAAAAAGCACAGAATGAGGTCGCTCTTCCAATAAATACCTGTCTGAATAAGCCCCGGGGTCACCTTCATCTGCATTGCAAATAATGAATTTCACATCGCTTTGGGCATTTCGGCAAAACTCGAGTTTGAGTCCCATTGGAAAACCGGCTCCACCTCTACCTCTTACATTTGAATCTTTGATTTCTTTTAAAACGGCTATCGGTTCTTTTTTTAATGCTTCTTTAAAGGGGGCATAATAGTTTTCTATGGTTGTGAAAGGCTTTGTTAAAATAGCTTTGCCATTATTTTTTACGGCATAATTGTCTTTTCTATGTGGGAGTGTTTTTGCAGTATCTTTAAAAAAGTGATCCAAGTCAACGCCTGAATAATTCTTCCCTTGATAATGATAGGCACTGTTTTCGTGACAACGTCCCAGACAGGTCATATGACCAATTTGGTCTTCATTAAAATGCTGTTTTAATCGCTCAATTACTCCCTCTTGAGTACCTGCACAAACACAGGCGGTACCGTTGCATACATATACTTTTTTACCTTTGTTTTCCGGCTTCATAAAATCATAGAAGGATGCGGTGCCAAAGGTGTTGGCTTTGCCAATTAAAAACTCCTGAGCCAACTGTTCCAAACTTTCAGATGAGGGTGTGCCGGTTTGCAAAGCAAGTTTGCCCATTTTATCAAAAAGATTGTCTTCCAATCCTTTTCTGGCAGATAATTCACTCAAATTTTTAGACATAGCAGGCAAAACTTTAGGTTACTACCAAATATAAGAAAATATCTATAAAAACTTTAGTTAGGAAATTTCGCCGGAATAGACATTAAATCCATCCTTCTTTAAAAAGCCAATAAGTGTTTGATTGTGCTCTTTTGCTAGTTCAACAGCAAGGCTTGAAGGTGCGCCCACCGCAGCAATGATACCAATTCCTGCCATCACAGCTTTTTGAATCAGTTCAAAACTGGCGCGGCCACTAAGAAGCAAAAGGGTGTTTGTTAAAGGCAATTTTTCGTTCTTTAGCGCCTCACCAATTAGTTTATCCAATGCATTGTGTCTGCCCACGTCTTCCTGTATTAAAAGAAGTTTTCCGGAAAAATCAAATAGTGCTGCAGCGTGAATGCCCCCGGTAAGGCTAAACAAGGATTGTTGATTTGAAAGCGTTTCTTGCAAACCAAATAATAGCTCTTTCGAGGGTTTTACAGGAGTTGATATCTTAAATTGTGAATTGGTTTTAATGGCTTCGATACTGCTTTTACCGCAAATACCACAACTGCTGGTGGTGTAAAAATTGCGTTCTGTTTTGTTAAGTTCAATTGTTAATCCTTTTTGAAGTTGAACCACCACCTTATTTTCACCAAATGGAAATACTGTTTTTATCTGGTTGTAGTTGTTAAGAAGTCCTTCAGTGAATAAAAAACCCAATGCCAGTGCTTCGTCATTACCGGGTGTGCGCATCGTTACAGAAATCGATTGTGCCCCTTTTGCTCCAAACTCCTGCACTTGAATTTCAAGTGGTTCTTCTACAGCAACAACATCTTCCTGTGATGAAAAATGAGTTGACTTTTGCCGTTGAATTTGAATATGTTGTACACTTTTTTGCATGATCGAACCGAGCGATTTTCAAAGTTACTCCTTTTATCATTTATTTCCTATGTTAATTTTAGAAGATAACAGTAGAAAAATAATCGTTTCCTGCACTTTTAAAAGGAGTTGTAAATGCTTATATTTGCAAACCTTGACCCTTGTCAAGGGGATTAAATATTCCATTTCAAGTTTTTAATAAAATTCTTTTTCATGACAAAACAATCCACGATCATCTATACCAAAACTGATGAAGCCCCCGCTCTGGCGACATATTCATTTTTACCTATTGTTCAAGCGTTTACTGCCCCTGCAGGCATCAAATTAGAAACACGAGACATTTCACTTGCGGGCCGCATTCTTGCTAAATTTTCTGATTTTTTAACTGAAAATCAAAAAATAAACGATGATCTCGAAGAACTGGGGAATCTTGCCAAAACACCAGAGGCCAACATCATCAAACTTCCAAACATAAGCGCTTCTGTTCCTCAACTTGTTGAGGCCATAAAAGAATTACAGTCCAAGGGATTTGCGCTTCCTGATTATCCTGAAGACCCTCAAAATGAAAAAGAAAAAGAAATAAAATCCCGTTATGACAAAATAAAAGGAAGTGCAGTAAATCCTGTTTTGCGTGAGGGAAATTCAGACAGAAGAGCGCCAAAAGCGGTAAAAAATTACGCCAAAAAACACCCTCATTCTATGGGTGCCTGGAGCAAAGATTCCAAATCTCACGTGGCAACAATGTCCCATGGTGATTTCTTTAATAATGAAAAATCCTTAACTCTTTCACAAAACGATACCTTGACCATCAATCATATTGATAACTTAGGAAAAACAACCACTTTAAAAAGTGACATAAAAGTACTTCAGGGTGAAATAATTGACGGGACTTTTATGAGTAAAAAGGCATTGATTGCTTTTTTAAACGCCCAAATTAATGATGCCAAAGCAAAAGATGTTTTGTTTTCACTTCATATGAAAGCCACGATGATGAAGGTTTCAGACCCCATTATTTTTGGCCAAGCAGTTCAGTTATTTTTTGATGATGTTTTCAAAAAGCACAATGATTTACTAGATAAAATTGGCGTTGATGTGCGCAATGGATTTGGTGATTTGGTTAACAAATTAGACCTATTAGCGTCTGATGAGAAATCTCAGGTAGAAAGTACCATCAAACAATGTTATGAAAAAGGACCTTCATTGGCCATGGTCAATTCAGACAAAGGAATCACAAACCTTCACGTACCCAGTGATGTGATTATCGATGCCTCTATGCCGGCGATGATTCGCACTTCAGGAAAAATGTGGAATGCACAAGGAAATCCTGAGGACACCAAAGCCGTCATTCCGGATAGCAGTTATGCCTCTGTTTACCAGGCAACAATTGATTTTTGTAAAGAAAATGGGGCCTTTGATCCAACCACTATGGGGAGTGTTTCCAATGTGGGATTAATGGCTCAAAAAGCAGAAGAATATGGCTCTCACGATAAAACATTTGAAATAAAAGCAAATGGAAAAGTTCAGGTAATCAATGCTTCCGGTAAAGTTTTAATGGAACACTCCGTTGAAGAAGGTGACATTTGGAGAATGTGTGCCGTTAAAGATGCTCCTGTTCAAGACTGGGTAAAACTTGCTGTTAACAGAGCGCGGGCAACCGGCAATCCAACCATCTTTTGGTTGGATGAAAAAAGAGCTCACGATGCACAACTCATAAATAAAGTGAATCTTTATCTTAAAGACCACAATACCTCCGGGCTTGATATTCAAATAATGAATCCTGAACAAGCCACTTTATTTTCGTTAAAACAAATCAAAGCCGGTAAAGATGCTATATCAGTTACCGGAAATGTACTCCGTGATTATTTGACAGATTTGTTTCCCATTCTTGAAGTGGGTACCAGTGCAAAAATGCTGTCGATTGTTCCCTTGATGAATGGTGGCGGACTTTTTGAAACCGGTGCCGGTGGCTCTGCACCCAAACACGTTGACCAATTTTTAACTGAAAATCATTTAAGATGGGACTCGCTGGGCGAGTTTTTAGCATTGGGTGTTTCTCTTGAGCATCTTGGCGAAAAGGACAACAATCAAAAAGCACTTGTACTTGCTGAAGCACTCGATGAAGCGACTGAAAACTACCTTGAAAACGACAAATCACCCTCAAGAAAAGCCGGAGAACTAGATAATAGAGGAAGTCATTTTTATCTCGCTTTTTACTGGGCTGAAGCTCTGGCAAAGCAAAATAAAGACGCAGACCTTAAAGAGCTCTTTCAAGTGATTTCAAAAGAAATGAAAGAAAATGAAGTTACAATCGTTGACCAACTTAATGAAATTCAGGGTAGTTCTGTTGATATAGGAGGCTACTATTATCCAAATCCAGGCTTAACTGAAATTGCACTTAGACCCAATAAACTCTTCAATGCTATTTTAGAGAAACTAAAATGATAGAATACAAAAAGGCTGCCTTATTTTTATAAGACAGCCTTTTTTAATTTAAGAAATACTTCTGTCAATTAGTAGGAAGTGAATCAATGTATTTTGTTAATGCAGATTTGCTGCTGGAAAATGAAAAAGAGTCTCTTACAACAAAATAGTTTTCAGGATCTACTACTCTTAAATAAGCAGATTTAGCAAACTGAAGTCTTCCTGAATCAAAAGACAAAAGTGTCATCAATTCTTTTATTTGATGAGATGTGAAAAAATTATTTCTCAATGTAGATTCAAGTAAATCAAGTCGGCTGGAGTCAAAAGAATCATTTTCTACAGATCGTTTCAATTGCTGAAACATTTCATTTGAAATCACAGGTATTTCTTCTATTACCACTTCATCATCATAAAAGTAAGGCTCAATACCAAAAACCTCAAAATCTCCGTTATTAAAAAACGCTAAAGTAGTCGCTTTTCGAGCTAAATTAACTCCGCCTTTGTAAACTAGAAATTTTCTGTTTCTTCTAAATTCAAAAATCTCAACAGGATGAAATCCACTGATTAATTCATCAATAATCAACACATTATTACTGTTAACATTAAAAGTCTCATTGCCCAATTGAAAGACATAATTGGCTCTTGTTTGCTGAAACTCAATCTGCAAACTAGCTATTTTATTTTGACTGAATCCTAACTGAGCCAAAAATAAGAATAGCGCTAAAAAAAGTAGTCTTGCTTTCATAACTTTGAATTTTTTGGTTATTTAAATGCTATTTCCAATAGCCGTGCCAAAATTAATCTATTTTTCAAAACACATTAAAGGATAGGATTTTATTAACAACTTAATTCTCTTAAAACCTTATTTTTGTTTAAAAAAGAAAATTGAAAAAGAAGTATCTTATTACTCTCACATTGTGTTTCCTTTTGTTTGGTTTTTTAAACGCACAAACCAAAAAATTCACCCTAAGCGGTACGGTTACTGAAGCCGCTTCAGATGAAACACTTATTGGTGTCAACATTTTAATCCCCTCATTAAAAACCGGAACGATTACTAACGAATATGGATTTTATTCAATTTCACTAGAGGAAGGTACCTACGAATTTGTTTTCAGTAGTTTGGGTTTTGAGGAGGTGATTAGAAAAATAGATTTAAATCAAAACCTGAGACTTGACATTGCCTTAAATGAATCTAAAGAATCACTTGATGAAATTGTCATAAAACAAGATATAGAAGGTCTTAACATTAGAAATCCACAAATGAGTGTGAATGCATTGTCCATAAGCACCATTAAAAGAATGCCCGTGGTACTTGGTGAGACAGATGTTATTAAGTCGATGTTGCTCCTGCCGGGAGTCACCAGTGCCGGTGAGGGAGCCAGTGGTTTTAATGTAAGAGGTGGAGCAGCAGATCAAAATTTAATTCTTCTCGATGAAGCCACGCTATACAATTCGTCACACCTTTTTGGTTTCTTTTCTGTTTTCAATCCGGATGCTATTAAAGACCTCAAACTTTACAAAGGCGGTATTCCTGCACGCTATGGCGGAAGAATTTCATCAGTTCTGGACATCTATCAAAAAGACGGTAACCGAAATGAATACAAAGCCACCGGAGGTGTTGGACTGGTAGCCAGCAGACTTCTTGTTGAAGGACCCATTGTGAAAGAAAAAGGCTCTTTCTTATTAGGTGGAAGAAGCAGTTATGCCCATTTATTTTTACCCTTGTTTGACAATGATAATATTGCCTATTTTTATGACCTAAACACCAAGTTGAGTTATAAACTCAATGACAATAACAACATCTATCTTTCCGGGTATTTTGGTCGTGATGTTTTTGAAATTTCAGATAGTTTCAGCAACACTTTTGGCAATACAACGTTGAATCTTAGATGGAACCATCTGTTTTCTGATAATTTATTTTCAAACCTTTCAGCAATCTATTCAGATTATTATTATGGGCTCACATTGAGCTTTGTAGGTTTTGATTTTGATAGCGGTATCAGAAATTTTAATCTAAAATATGACTTCAAACACTATATCTCAAACAAGTTGCAACTCAATTATGGTCTCAATTCAATCTATTACAAATTCAATCCGGGTGAGATTAACCCCACATCAGAAACCTCAGGTATCAACCCTCAAAAATTGGATGACAAATATGCTTTTGAGAATGTAGCCTATCTCGATGCCGAAATTCAATTAACAGACAAAATAGCTGTCCAAGCGGGTTTGCGGGTTTCTACGTTCAACCGATTGGGACAAACGGGTTTGCTTACTTATGAAAACGACAACCCCCTTCTTTTCAATGAAAATTTAAAAATTTATGAAAAAGCGACTCCCC
>JANSXN010000016.1 GCA_024742935.1 Flavobacteriaceae bacterium | reverse complement strand
TTGTTACCTCTCCCCCCCTTCAAAAGTATCCATAGAAACAGTAGTTATCTTTGATTTTAATGTATGTGCAACAAAAGCTCCTAATACTACTGAAAACTTTGCAACCACCGCTCCTGAAATAACCATATTTTTATACATACTTCCTTTTTTGAAACGTGAACAATTTACTACATTCGTAACCTAATAATTCAAGTCTCAAATTTACAAAATTAGAATGAGGAATATCTTAATAATTGGCGCAGGAAGATCGGCAAGCAGTTTAATCAAATATTTATTGGACAAGTCTGATGCAGAGGATTTGTTTTTAACCATTGGCGATGTTGACATCAAAGCGGCAACAAGTTTGATAGGCAAACATCCCAATGCGCGCACTGTTGTTCTTGATGTTTTCAATGAAAAACAAAGAAAAGAAGCTGTTTATGGAGCTGATATTGTCATATCAATGCTGCCTGCACGCTATCATTATGAAGTCGCTAAAGACTGTCTTGAATTTGGAAAAAATATGGTCACGGCCTCCTACATTAGCGACGAAATGCTCAGTCTTGACACCAAGGTAAAATCAAAAGAACTGGTTTTTATGAATGAGATTGGTCTCGATCCCGGAATCGACCACATGAGCGCCATGCAAGTTATAGATCGCATTCGCGAAAAAGGTGGTAAAATGTTGCTATTTGAATCCTTTTGTGGCGGGCTAGTTGCACCTGAAAGTGACACCAACCTTTGGAATTACAAATTCACCTGGAACCCACGAAATGTAGTTTTAGCAGGACAAGGTGGTGCAGCAGAATTTATACAGGAAGGAAAATACAAATACATTCCATACCACAGGCTTTTCAGAAGAACCGAATTTCTTGATATCAACGGTTATGGCCGTTTTGAGGGCTATGCCAACAGAAACTCGCTTAAGTACCGGGAAATTTATGGCTTGGAAGATATTTTAACGCTTTACAGAGGAACCATTCGTCGTGTGGGATTCAGCAAAGCCTGGAATATGTTTGTTCAATTAGGCATGACAGATGATTCATACAGACTTCAGAATACTGAAAATTTAAGTTATCGTGATTTTGTTAATCACTTTTTACCCTATTCGCCCACAGATGTTGTGGAGCTCAAATTGAGACACAATCTTAAAATAGACCAGGATGATGTGATGTGGGACAAACTAGTTGAATTGGATATTTTTAATCCCAATAAAAAAATTGGAATTAAAAATGCCACTCCCGCAGAATGTCTTCAAAAAATCCTGATGGACAAGTGGATGCTGGAGCCTGAAGATAAAGACATGATTGTGATGTACCACAAATTTGGTTATGAGCTCAACGGGAAAAAACATCAAATTGATTCAAATATGATCATTAAAGGAGATGACCAGACTTTTACTGCAATGGCAAAAACAGTGGGACTACCTGTTGCCATTGCCACACTAAAAATATTAAATGGTGAAATCACCAAACCCGGAGTACAACTACCCATTGCAAAAGAAGTCTATGAACCCATTTTAAAAGAACTTGAAGAGCACGGTATCATTTTTAAAGAATATGAAATGGAATATCTGGGGTATAACCCTGATAATATTTACGGATAAAATTTGAAGACACTTTTATTATTGCACGGTGCCATCGGGGCAAAGGATCAGTTGTCACCACTTGCTGAGGATTTGAGAAATCACTATGAAATTCACAACTTAAATTTTAGTGGTCACGGTGGATGTGATTTTGACAGTGCGTTTTCTATTGAGAATTTTGCAGATGAGGTATTGAATTATCTCAATACAATGAAAATTGAAACCGCTTCAATTTTTGGGTATAGTATGGGAGGCTATGTTGCCTTATACTTCGCCTCAAAACATGCTGAACGGGTTGAAAAGATTGTTACGTTGGCAACTAAATTTGAATGGTCGCCTGAAATTTCCCAAAAGGAAACCAAGATGCTCAATCCCGGGATAATTAAGGAGAAAATTCCCGCTTTCGCGAAAGCGTTACAACAACGCCATCACCCCCAGTCCTGGGAAACAGTCTTAAAAAGAACATCCCAAATGATGCTCGATTTGTGAAATAAACAACCACTTTCAGACACAGATTTCCAAAACATACACACACCTGTCAAACTGCTTATAGGCCAAGATGACAAAATGGTTACAATTGAAGAAACCGCTCAGGTTGCAAATGGACTTCCTAATTCAGAATGTATGATTCTACCCGAAGTACAACACCCCGTCGAAAAAGTGCCGGTTTCTCTTTTAGCCACTGAAATCAAAAACTTTATAAAATAAATAAGCACCAAAACTCAATTGTTTTGATGCTTATTTATTGAAAAACACTTCAATCTACCTTCTTCCCATATAAATCATAATAAAGTACAGTAAGGTTGCCAGCGAACCAACAGCAGCAACCACATAGGTTCGGGCTGCCCATTTCAATGAATCTTTAGCTCCGGCGTGTTCCTGTGGAGTCAACATATTTTTATTGGTCATCCACGCCAGTGCACGATTACTTGCATCATATTCCACTGGAAGTGTAATAAAACTAAAAAGAGTCCCCAGTCCATACATAATAATTCCCACCAGCAAGAGGGTGTTCCCAAAAGCCGTTCCGGCAGCTAAAACCAAACCTCCCAAAATCACCCATTGTGAATATTGAGAAGCCACGCTTACCACGGGAACGAGTTTGGAACGCATATCCAACCACGAGTATGCCTTTGCGTGCTGTACAGCATGACCCACTTCGTGAGCGGCCACAGCTGCAGCTGCAGCATTGCGTTGCATATAAACTCCTTCACTCAGGTTAACAGTTTTTTTCATCGGGTTGTAATGGTCAGTAAGCATTCCCGGTGTGGAAATAACTTGTACATCACGAATGCCGTGATCTGCCAGCATTTTTTCTGCGATTTCCTTACCGCTCATCCCATTTTGCAAATGGACTTGTGAGTATTTTTTAAACTTGCTCTTTAAGCGATTGCTTACATACATACTCACTAAAAAGATGAGCCCGGCTAAAATATAATATCCTATCATTTTTGTTTTTCTTTAAATTTTTATTTCAACTATACCAAAAATCTTGCCGATTTTTTCTTCTGTCATTTCGTCTTATCCCACAATATTCACGATTTTCCCGGGAATGATTATCACCTTTTTGGGTGCGCGACCTTCCAGATAGTGTTGGGTTTTTTCATGAGCCATTACTTCTTTTTCAATTTCCTCTTTGGATAAATCCAATGGGAGTTCTAAGGTAAAACGCATTTTACCGTTGAACGATATGGGGTATTCCTTGCTGCTTTCCACCAAATGAGAAGCATCAAACTCCGGGAATGGCGCTGTTGAAATACTGTTAGTTTGTCCCAATTTGTCCCACAATTCCTCTGCGATATGCGGCGCATAAGGCGAAATCAAAACTAGTAGCGGCTCCAAGACTTCACGTGAATTACATTTTTGAGCCGTCAATTCATTTACTGCAATCATAAACGTAGATACCGAGGTATTAAAGCTGAAATTCTCAATGTCTTCGGCTACTTTTTTGATGGTTTTGTGTAAAGTTTTTAAGCTGTCTTTGGAAGCAGGAGTGTCAGTCACCACAAGCCCGTTGTCATCGCAATAGAGTTTCCAGAATTTCTTTAAAAAACTGTGTACGCCTGTGATACCCGCCATATTCCAGGGTTTGGCCTGCTCCAACGGCCCGAGGAACATTTCATACATCCGTAAGGTATCTGCACCATACTGGTCGCAAATGTCATCGGGATTGACGACGTTGTACTTGGACTTGGACATTTTTTCGACTTCGCGGGAGACGGTAAAGTCCTCCCCCCGACCCCCTCCCAAGGAGGGGGAATTTGGGTCGTAAATTTCACCATTGTCTAAGATAAAAATGGCGTTTTTGTATTCTTCGCGCCAGTCTCTAAAGGCTTCTATGTCTAACTTGTTTGAAATGTCTACTAAAGAAACATCGGTATGAATTGGAGTATAACCAATCAAATTAAATGAAATCCTTAATACATCGTTATCATTTTTAATTAAAACATCCTTAAATGGACTTAATATTGAATCTTTATATTCATTAAAAAAATCCTCTCCATTTATTTTTTGATAGTCTTCAACTAAGTTTTTTGAGATAAAAAATGTATTCTGTTTATATTTTTTCTCATTATTTTCTTTAGAATCTGGATTCCAACTTAAAGCTAATCTGTAATCCATCCTATAAACAAACGCACTCTCCCCCAAAATCATCCCCTGATTAATCAATTTCTTAAACGGTTCGTCCACTTTTAAGAAACCGCGGTCATAAAGAAACTTGGTCCAGAAGCGGGAGTACAACAAATGCCCTGTGGCGTGCTCGCTTCCGCCTATGTATAAATCGACATTTTGCCAGTAATCCAATGCGTCTGGGCTTGCAAATTCTTCATTGTTGTTGGCATCCATATATCTGAAAAGATACCAACTGCTTCCTGCCCAACCGGGCATGGTATTCAATTCAAGAGGAAATATGTTTTTATTATCAACCAACTCATTACTCACCACGGTACACTTTTCAGCATCCCAAGCCCAGACATCAGCGCGGCCTAAAGGAGGTTGACCGTCCTCGGTGGGGAGGTATTTTTCCACTTCGGGCAATTGAACGGGGAGGTGCTCAGGGTCGATGGTTTTGGGTAAACCATTGACATAATAGACCGGAAACGGTTCGCCCCAGTAACGTTGACGACTAAAGACAGCATCTCGTAAACGGTAGTTGATTTTTCCGGTGCCTTGCCCTATTTTTTCCAGTTCTTCTATCGCTTTTTTAATAGCTTCTTTATAACCCAATCCATTCAGGAAATCGGAGTTGACGATTGTAAACCCTTCCTTTTCGGTAAACGCATTTTCAGAAATGTCCTGGTCAAAAATATTGGGGATGGGTATATTAAAATGTTTCGCGAAAGCATAATCACGCTCATCGCCACAAGGCACGGCCATCACGGCTCCGGTGCCATAGCTCGCCAATACATAATCGCCAATCCAGATGGGAATGGGCTCTTTAGAAAACGGATGCTCAGCATAGGCTCCGGTAAACACACCCGAGATGGTCTTCACATCTGCCATACGCTCGCGTTCACTGCGCTTTGCAGTCTGCTCAATATAAGCTTCTACCGCTTCTTTTTGTTCAGGAGTGGTGATTTTTTCAACGAGTTCGTGCTCCGGCGCAAGCGTCATAAAACTCGCGCCAAAAATAGTGTCGGGCCTTGTAGTAAACACATCAACCTTGAACCTTGAACTTTGAACCTTGAATGAAACCGCAGCTCCCTGCGATCTCCCAATCCAATTCGTCTGTGAATCCTTCAAAGGCTGCGGCCAGTCAATTTGGTTGAGTCCGTCGAGGAGGCGTTGTGCATAGGCCGTGATGCGCATGCTCCATTGTTTCATTTTTTTGCGTACCACGGGATGCCCACCACGTTCAGAGACACCGTTTACGATTTCGTCGTTTGCTAAAACCGTTCCCAGTGCGGGACACCAGTTGACTTCGGTTTCTGCTAAGTAAGTGAGTCGGTATTGTAAAAGTTTTTTTTGCTGTTGCACTTCGTCATAGGCGTTCCACATTTCAGCAGTAAAAGGGACGATGTTTTCATCACAAACGGCGTTGACCCCTTCGTTGCCTTCATTGGTGAAACGGGTGATGAGGCTCTCTATGGGTTCGGCTTTATCAGAGTCTTTGTTGTACCAGGAGTGAAACAATTCGGTAAAAATCCACTGGGTCCATTTGTAATAATCTGGGTTTGAAGTGCGCACTTCGCGGCTCCAGTCAAAGGAAAAGCCAATGCGATCCAGCTGCTCGCGGTAGCGATTGATATTGGTTTCGGTAGTAATCGCAGGATGCTGCCCGGTTTGAATGGCATACTGTTCCGCCGGAAGGCCAAACGAGTCATAGCCCATGGGGTGCAAGACATTGAAACCTTTATGGCGTTTGTAACGCGCATAAATATCACTGGCAATATAGCCCAGCGGGTGCCCCACGTGAAGTCCCGCACCGGACGGATATGGGAACATATCCAAAACGTAGTATTTTGGCTTATCGCTTTGGTTTTCGGCTTTAAACGTTTGGTTTTCTTCCCAGTATTTGCGCCATTTGGCTTCTATGTCGTTGAAATGGTATTTCATTGTTACCCTTTGATTAAGTTCGGCAAAAATACAGTTAATGTGTGAAAGTTAAAACTATTAAAACACTTTTGACTTTTTCAGAATTCTTTACCTTTGACCCAAACCAAATAATTACTTTAAATCATGAAATTTTTTACAACTTTATCCCTACTTTTTTGTTTTTCAATCGCCCTGGCACAGTACACCACACCCGGCACCGGTGTTGACTGGACACTGGATGATATTGTAACGGCGAGCCCCGGAACGGTTACGGTTTCCGGAACAACTTATACCTTATTGGAAGATTTGACCATAGCGGCAGATGATATTCTTAGAATAAACACAGACCTCACACTTGAAATTGAAGCCGGAGTGCGCATTACAGTCCTGGGGCTTGGTTCTTTTTTTGTGGAAGCAGACGCTGTGATTTTTACAGCTGTAAATCAGGCCGCTCCTTATGATGGTTTTAGGTTTGAGGAATTATCTACTATTGAAATTCAAAATGCGACCATCCAATTTGGTGGCGGACTTCAAGTATTAACTGAAAGTTTTGTTCTTAACAATTGTGTGCTTTTAAACAATGTTTCAGGAGTGACTACAGGAGCAACAGTTACCTTATCCAGAGGCGTACCTGTAATTACAAACAATGATTTTTTGTTTAATGCCAATCCGGCTATAAGTTCGGGTGCAAATCAGAGTGTCTCTGCCATTATAGAAAACAATTTAATCGAAGGTAACAACCAAAGCAACAATAACCGTCCACAAATCAATATGGGAGCCACCCGTTTGAATGATACTTTGAAAATTCGCAACAACACCATTCTAGGGGACCGGGACTTGGATCAAGCCGGTGGAATTGCTGTTGCCAATCTTGTAGGAGGTGCTTTGCGTGTTATTATCGAAGGAAATACAATCAAAGATAACCGTTACGGAATGACCATTGTGGGTCCAAACTCCTATGCGCTCATCAAGGACAATATCATTGAAGACAACGACACTCAAGGCAACCCTAATCTGGGTGGAAGTGGCATCAACCTGAATGCACCAACCGGTGATATGACTGTAGATGCCACCGGAAATACAATGAGAAGAAACCTGTGGGGCGTAACGATTCAGGGTCCTGTGGATGCAAACTTTGGTGATGATGAAGACAATCCCGGCTTAAATGTGTTTTCTGAAAATGGAAACAATGGCGAAATCTTTGCACTTTACAACAATGGTCCAAACACTATTTCAGCAAAGCATAATTGCTGGGTGGAAGATGGCGAAGGCACGTTGGCTGAAGCCGAAGAAGTGATTTTTCACATTGAAGACGACCCCACTTTAGGCGAAGTGATTTTTGACCCTATTTACTGTGAACCATTGGCCAATGTTGATGAAGTAAATCCTGATTCTGTGGTTTTATACCCCAATCCTGCTCAAAACCAATTCACTTTCCAAAACGAAAGCAATTTCGAAACTGTGACTTTTTACAATGTAAACTGGCAGAAAGTATTTACCCAGGACGTGATACTAGGTACCAATACTATCAACTTTAACCTGAATGCCGGCATTTATTTTATTGCCTTTGAAGACGAAAACAATCAGATAGTTAAAAAGATTGTGGTGAAATAACCATAAACATCAAAAAATAATTGAAATCCGGGAGTTTTGCTTCCGGATTTTTTTATGCCTAAAATCATTTTCATCCCCACCTGAATGCCCTAACTTTGCAGCTCCTAAAAAATGAAGCAGTGATTTTAACCAAAACAGAAAAATTAGAACTTACCAAAGAAGAAATGCTGGACTATGGCTACAAAGTCGTAGATTCCATTGTTGCCCATTTTGATACACAAAATGAAAAGTTTCCGGTGGCAACCGCTTCCAGAAAAGAAATGGATAGCTTATTTAAAGATGAAGTCCCTGAAAAACCCACTGATGCTAATGAGGTATTGGATTTTGTACTTCAAAAAGTAATGACTCAAAGCAATGTGGTGAGCCACCCAAAATCCTATTCGTTTGTACCGGGCCCAAGCAACTTTATCAGTGCGATGGGTGATTCTTTAGCCAGTGGCTTCAACATTTTTTCAGGTGGATGGGCCGCTTCCCCAGCTGCTGCTCAAATGGAAATTGTGGCGACAAACTGGTTGCTGAAACTGTATGGTTTTCCCATAAAACGCGGCGGCGGTATTTTCACTAGTGGCGGCTCAATGGCAAATTTTACAGCCGTTGCCACCGCCCGAAAAGTGAAATGTGGCGACGATTTTTCCAAAGCCGTTATCTATCTTTCAGACCAGGCACATTCTTCCAATATCAAGGCCATACGCGTTTTGGGATTTAGTAAAGAACAAATCAGGATTATTCCTACAGATAGTGAGTTTAAAATTGGCATCAATAAACTGAAAAATGCTATTGCGAAAGACAAGCTGGAAGGTTTGCAGCCCTTTTGTTTTATAGCTTCGGCAGGGACTACAAATACAGGGACGGTGGACCCGCTTAACGAACTCGCAGCTATCTGTAAAAAGGAAAAAATCTGGTTTCACATTGATGCTGCCTATGGCGGTGCGGCTATTCTGGCAAAAAACGGAAAGCAATTATTAAAAGGCATTGAAAAAGCAGACTCCATCACCGTAGATCCACACAAATGGTTTTTTCAACCCTACGAAATTGGTTGTTTGCTGGTGCGCAACCACAAATCGCTCAGCGGTACTTTTACTGAAAAGCCTGAATATCTAAGAGACATTGAAGGCAACGAATCTGAAATCAATTTCTATGATCACGGTATCGAATTGACGCGCAGATTCAGAGCATTAAAGTTTTATATGTCCATCAAAACTTTTGGGTTAAAAGCTTTCAGAAAAGCAATTACCTACAACATAAAACTCGCTGAAGAAACGGAGGAATACTTTCGCAAAAGCGACAAATGGGAAGTGGTTTCACCGGCGACATTGGCAATCATCAATTTCAGGTACAACCCCATTGGCAAAAACTTGAATGAAAAGCAACTTGATAAAATCAATCAACTTATTTCAGAAAAAGTCGTGCTTTCGCGAAAAGCCTTACTGGTCACCACCATTTTAAACAAACAAGTGGTGTTGCGGATGTGTTTGATTAACCCCCGCACGACGATGGAAGATGTCAAAAGTACGTTGCAATTGTGTGAACAATTTGCACAGGAATAAATGAGTAGAAGCTATGACATACTTATCATTGGCGGAGGAGCCGCCGGGTTCTTTACCGCCATCAACGCGGCTGAGCAAAATCCACTAGCCAAAATCGCCATTCTGGAACGCGGCAAGGAGGTGCTGACCAAAGTGCGCATTTCCGGTGGTGGGCGTTGCAATGTCACTCATGCCGAGTTTATCCCAAAAGACCTGACCAAAAAATACCCGCGTGGCGAAAAAGAATTACTGGGTCCTTTTCACAGTTTTATGACCGGCGATACCATTGATTGGTTTGAACAACGCGGGGTTGCACTAAAAATAGAAGAAGACGGCAGGATGTTTCCGGAGAGTGACAGTTCGCAAACGATTATTGATTGTTTTCTCTCGGAAGTAGATAGATTGGGTGTTGAGGTCTTGCTGAATCATTCCGTTCAAGGTATTTCTAAGTTGGATGAATATTGGGAAGTTTTAACCACACAAGGTAATTTACAAGCGAATAACTTAGTCGTCGCTACGGGCAGCAATCCAAAAATATGGAACTTATTGGAAAGCTTGGAGCATACGATGTTAACGCCGGTACCTTCGTTGTTTACGTTCAATATCAAAGACAAACGCATTGCAGACTTGCCGGGGGTTTCTACTAATGCTGCTGTAAAAGTATTGGGAACAGGACTTGAAAGTGAAGGTCCGTTACTCATCACTCACTGGGGCTTAAGCGGACCGTCAATTTTAAAGCTTTCGGCTTGGGGAGCACGCGAATTGAATACGCTGGATTATAAATTTACCCTCGAAGTAAATTGGCTGGAACACCTCAGGTTTGACGATGTGGTGGAACAATTAAAGGAAATCAAAAACAACAATGCAAAACAAGGCGTGTTGAAGTTTCCTCATTTTGAACTGCCCAAACGCTTGTGGCAAAGCCTGGTAAACGCCACCGGAATTGATGCCGAAACCAAATGGGCAGAAATCAATAAAAATCAGTTGCATAACCTAGCAAACCAACTCACCCAATGCCAGTTTGAAGTGGATGGAAAAAGCACTTTCAAAGAAGAATTTGTTACGGCCGGTGGTGTGGATTTAAAAGAAATCAACTTCAAAACATTTGAAAGTAAGCTGCATAAAAACCTCTACCTAGCCGGTGAAGTACTCAATATCGACGCCATCACAGGGGGCTTTAATTTTCAGAATTGCTGGACGGGTGGGTTTTTGGTAGCTAAAGCAATTGGTGAAAAATAATCCACGTGAATCAGTAAAATCAGTGGAATAATTTAACAGCAAACCTGATTGACGGACAGTCAGTTGCACTGAGTTTGCAAAGTTACTTTGCGAATGTTTTAAATGATAAAGAATATAATAAGTTAGCTCACTCTATAAAAAATAGTTTTTGTACTAAAAAAATTTCATCCTACTAAAACTAATTCCTATTTTACAGTATCATTTTCTATTTCCAAAATTCACCCAAATAGAACAAATGAGTGCAATTACTGTAAGGATCAAAGTCCAGGTATTCACCAATTCTGCACCGGGCAACCAGCCGGTGAATTTTTCAATAAGAAAAGCTATGTAACTGCTGGGCATAGCTGTTTCACCCAGTTTGCGTAGTATTTGATAATGCCAATCTGTGAGAAAACAATATCCAAATCCTTTCCAAAATCCTAATATCCCCCATGAAAAAAGTGTGATGAATAAGCTATAGAGATGAAGTTTTTGGATTTTGGGAAAAATCCAAGCAAAGAGGTTAAAAAGAATTAATACTGTGTGAAAAACATAGAAAAAAACATTCAAAAAATGCAGCCAAAAGGATTCCATAACCATTGTTGTTTTAAACGGAAAAAAGGTACGCATTTTTCAACACATACCTTTTAAATCACAACACCAATGTGGAAGGAACTTCATTGATGTTGTTCAGCTAATTAACACACATAACTAAATATGCTTCTTTTATAAGTTTGGAAGTAATACACGGTCTATAACGTGAACCACTCCGTTTGTTGTCTGTACATCCGGAATTACCATATTGGCTTCTGCTCCTCCGTTTCCTGCTCCGGTAACCGTTAGCGTTCCATTTGTAAAAGCACCCAAAGTCAAAGGATCTCCTCCAAGGGGTGTAACAGTACCTGCATCAAGTTCGCTTGTAAAGCTATCTTCCAATAAAACATGGTTCAATAGAACAGTAGCAACCACTTCCTGTGGTAACTGTCTGATGTCTGCCGGTTCATTGAAAGTTAGACCCAATGCGGTACCCAAATCCTTAAATGCTTGGTCTGTGGGGGCAAAAACGGTAAAGTCAGGGCTGCCGGGTGAAGCTGTTAAGGCTCCTGCCAAATCAGCATAAATGACTGCTTCGACCAAAAATGAAAGTTCCGGGAACGTAAAAACGCTCGAGCTTTGCAGCGCAATCGCCGATTGTACAATATCTACGCCAGTTGCAATCATTACTTTATCAATTACATGAACGGTACCATTGCTCGCAGCAATGTCTGTTGCCAGGATTTTTGAACCGTTGATGTAGGTATCGTTTCCTCTGGTTATAAAACGTCTGTCGGGTCCCAAAGCTGAGGTTGTCATCCCTCCAGCCATAATGTTATTGTTTAACAAATTTCCGTTTGAAACGTGGTATAACAAAGTATTCGTTAAAAAGGGTTTTTGTAATACCCCAAGAGTTTCTTCATTCAATCCCAAACGGGCAAAAGCATCATTGGTGGGTGCAAAAACGGTATAATCACCCGATGGATCATTGGGGTTTGAATTGCTTAATGCAACGGCAACACCGCCTGTTACTGCTGCTGCTTCCAGCGTACTAAAATCAGGGTTTGAAACCGCAATAAAAGCGATTGTGGGCAATTCATCTTCAAAAGCTGACTCTGTTTCACAGGCTGTGAAAGAGAGCGTCACCAGTAGTGACAAAAAGAGGTACTTTAATATATTTAGATTTTTCATTGTATTTGATTTTTATAGTTAATTAATTAAAATGAGTAAACAAGGCCGCCATAAAACCCTGTGGATTTACCAATGTTTCTTCCGGCAACATACGTGTTTGCACCGGCTGTCACACCAATTCCACCTGTTATGGGCGCATAAGCATTCAATCCCACACGGGTATAGTTTACTCTCACTACAGGGAAAAAGCCCACAAAGCCTTCTCCTAAAATATCGACTCCGTCTTTTTCAGAAAGTTGATTTGCGACATAGGCATCTACATAAAATTTTGAAGCTGCATAGCCCAGTTTGAGTTCGGTAATGAGTGCATGTGGCGAACTATTTCCTTTAAAACTGTATCCGGCTTGACCGGTTGCAAAAAGGCCAAAGTCTGTTTTGAAAGTAGCAATACCCATCATATTAAAACTTGATGATTCATTACCAATTGCAAGAATGGATTGCAGGCCTTCATCAGCGCTGTAATCACTAAGTGGTGTTTCCAGACCTATGGCACCAATGAGATCAATTGTGCTTGAACCGGCGTTTAGTGTGTGAAAATTGTATTTAGCATAAATCTTTACATCCTGAATTCCACTTCTTTCGTTTTCAAAACCATTATTGGCAAGGGTAGCTTCACTGGCATTTCCTTCTGTCTCAACATAAGGAAGGTTTAGCACAAGATTAAAGCGGTCTGTGATACCCACTTCCGCGTAAAGCTAAATACTTGACACTGTAATGTCATTAAAAACGGGCACCCCGTCAACTTCAACCGGAACCAGAAAAACTTTGTCATAAGATTCCTGTGAATAGGTAAGAGAAACCGCACCTTCACCGGCACTTTTCATAAATCCGCTTACCGGGCTTTGAGCCAGAAATAAAGCGGGAAATAACAAGCATAGGCTTGCAAAAAATTTGATTTTCATTTTCATCTTTTTAAATTTTTAGAATTGTTAGTCATACCCTACTTACGGCAAAAAGATGATGTTGGTTTTACTCCATTAAAAAAAAATGAAAAAAACCTTTTGCCAAAGTGCTACGTATTTATATTAAATGCCTGACCAATGTCAGTTTTAAAAATTTATTACGTCAAAAACATCAACTATGACTTTATCACTAATAACAAAATTGCTTTGCCTGTTATATTTACTCCCTCTTACACAAACTGAAAGAGTGTTTAAAAGAGAATATGATGCTTCAGGATTTCTGAAAGGAGAGGGCTGGGTTGAAGGATCAACAAAAGAAGGTTATTGGACTTATTATTTCAAGGATGGAAACACCCAAAAAAAAGGTCATTATCATAAGGATAAACAGCAAGGATATTGGTATTTTTATTCCGTTGAAAAAAAGCTTTTGAAAGAAGGGCATTTTACATCGGGCGTTAAAAATGGTTGGTGGACCGTCTATGAAAACAACACCACTACAAAAATGCAATATATTAATGGAAAGCGGGAAGGCTTTGCATTGGTTTATACCAATAAAAAACTTCAGAAGGCATTAAAGTTTGAGGAAGATAAAAAAATGGGTGAATGGAATTCACTTTGGAGTTTTAAGAGAGACAATCCGCAAGTTGAGTTTTAAATGAGTACAGACATCAGAGTCATCATTCCGGCATTTAATGAAGAAGCGTCCATAGGCAAGGTGATTGCAGAAATACCTGCTATTGTATCAGAAATCTTAGTGGTCAACAATACCTCTTCAGACCAGACAGAAGCTGTCGCAAAAAAAGCAGGTGCCACCGTGCTGAAAGAAGAAAAAATGGGCTATGGCTATGCCTGTTTAAAAGGGCTGGACTACATTGCCCGGCAAGAAAAAAAACCAGACATTGTGGTTTTTCTTGACGGCGATTACAGTGATTATCCGGAAGAATTGACCAAAATAGTAAAGCCCATCATTGAGGAAAACATCGATTTAGTGATTGGCGCACGAGTCAAGCGCTTCCGCGAAAAAGGGTCTATGACCTTTCCTCAAATCTTCGGTAATTGGCTTGCTACAACTTTGATGCGAATCTTTTTTAGGGCTCGTTTTACAGATTTAGGCCCATTTAGAGCCATAAAATATTCAAAACTTTTAGCTTTGCAAATGGAAGACAAAACCTATGGCTGGACAGTCGAAATGCAATTGAAAGCCCTGAAAAGAAACTATACCTATGTGGAAGTGCCGGTGAGGTACAAAAACCGAATTGGTGTTTCCAAAATTTCAGGCAACTTAAAAGCAGCGGTCAAAGCCGGAATAAAAATATTAGGTTGGATCTTTAAATACAGTTTTAAAAAGTGATTTTAGAAACCATTACCATAGTCATTTACACCACGGCATTAATCTTTATTTTGATTTATGCACTGGCGCAATTGAACCTGCTTTTTAACTATGTAAGAGCCCAAAACAAAAAGGCAACTCCCAAAAAAATCAATTGGCAAAACCTGGATGAAGTTCCTTTTGTGACCATACAGTTGCCCGTTTACAACGAAAAATATGTCATGGAGCGTCTCTTGAAAAACATTGTGTTGATTGACTATCCCATTGAAAGGCTGGAAATCCAAGTACTCGATGACTCAACTGATGACTCCCTTGAAAGTACTGCGGCACTCATAGCCGAATTAAAAAAAACAGGGACAGATATACAACACGTTTTGCGGGAAAAAAGAACCGGTTTTAAAGCCGGAGCACTAAAAGAAGGATTAAAATCAGCCAAAGGGGAATTCATCGCCATTTTTGACGCCGACTTCCTCCCGAAACCCAATTGGTTAAAGCGCACTGTACCTCATTTTACTTCAGAAAAGGTGGGCGTTGTACAAACCCGCTGGGGGCACATAAACCGTAATTACTCCCTTCTCACCAAAGTTCAGGCCTTTGCACTGGATGCCCATTTTAGTTTGGAACAGGTGGGTCGCAACAGTCACGACCATTTTATCAATTTTAATGGTACCGCGGGTATTTGGCGTAAGCAATGCATCATCGATGCAGGCAACTGGGAAGGCGACACCCTCACCGAAGACCTCGATCTGAGCTACCGCGCACAGTTGAAAGGATGGAAATTTGCCTATCTTGAGGATGTAGAAACACCGGCAGAACTTCCCGTTGTGATCAGTGCGGCACGCTCACAACAATTTAGATGGAACAAAGGCGGTGCCGAAAACTTTCAGAAAATGAAATGGCGCTTGCTTACCTCCCCTACCATTCCGTTAAAAACAAAAATACACGGACTCTTGCATTTGCTCAACAGTACCATGTTTTTAAACATTTTTATTGTGGCTGTTTTGAGTATTCCGATGCTCTACATTAAAAATGAATATGCTCATTTAAAAGTTTACTTTATTGTAATGAGCTTTTTTGTGATCAGTACACTCATCTTTTTTGTTTGCTACTGGTTTATGTTCAAAAAAATATACGGTGGCGGCGTTCTGAATTTCTTTAAATACATTGGGATGTTTTTTACCTTTTTCTCAATTGCAATGGGCTTTTCTTTGCATAACACCATTGCCATTTTGGAAGGTCATTTTGGTAAGAAAAGTGAATTTATCAGAACCCCCAAGTTCAATATCAACACATTAAAAGACTCCTGGAAAGGCAATGTTTACTTAAAAGACAAAATCTCGCCACACGTCATCATTGAAGGACTGCTCATGCTGTATTTTGGTTTTGGCATGTACAGTGCGTTTGTGGTAGGTAAAGAAGGCGATTTCGGACTCTTTCCGTTTCACCTGATGTTGTTCCTGGGCTTTGGATATGTGTTTTTTAAATCGTTAAAAACGAGGTCTTGAAAACACTGCTGCAAACCTATCGCATCCCATTGTTGATGGTGTTAATCAGCCTTGTGTTTTACTGGTCCTTTGCGTACCAATTGGAGCGCAGTGATTTTATCAAACTCCTGAGTCTTTATGCCGCCTTGTTTTTTCTGTTTTACAAACTGGTACAGATCAATGCCGGCAATTATAAATTCCTCTTCTGGACGGGTATTGCTTTTAGAGCGGCTTTCCTGTTGGCCATCCCTAACCTTTCACAGGACTTTTACCGCTTTCTTTGGGACGGGCGTTTGATCATTGAAGGAATTAACCCTTACTTGTTTACGCCAGACTCCTTCGCTTCACTAGGAATGGCAATCCCACAGGGTGACCAACTAATAAATGGCATGGGCATGCTCAATGCAAGTAACTACAGTAACTACCCACCCGTGTTGCAGTTGTGTTATGCCATAGCCGCTTTGTTTGCAGGGAAAAGCATTCTAGGTTCGGTGTTAGTATTGCGGCTTTTGCTTATTGCAGCAGATATTGGAACCTTAATTTTTGGTAAAAAGCTGCTGGAAAAACTAAATCTCCCCAAACACTATATCTTCTGGTTTTTCCTGAACCCATTTATTATTATTGAGCTTACGGGCAACCTTCACTTTGAAGGGGTGATGGTCTTCTTTCTGGTGGGGGCACTATATTTTTTGGTCGTCAAAAAGTGGTTGTGGAGTGCGGTGTTTTTGGGGCTTTCGGTCTCGACGAAACTGATTCCGTTACTCTTTTTGCCATTGCTGCTTCCTTATTTTATAAACCTGTTTCCGTCAAAGATCGAAGCCCTTAAAAAACTTATACTTTATTATCTGACAGTTTTAGGAACGGTGATTTTGCTTTTTATGCCCTTTCTTTCGTCAGCATTAATAGATAATTTTGGAGCGACATTAAGCCTTTATTTTACCAGTTTTGAATTTAATGCGAGTATTTATTACCTCATCCGGTGGATAGGTTTTGAAACCGTGGGCTGGAACATTATAGGAACAGCAGGGAAAGTTTTGCCTCTAGTGGTGATCATGTTCTTATTGTACCTCAGCTTTTTCAGAAAGGCTAAAGACCTCAGCCAACTCCTGGTTTTGATGTTGTTTGGCATTTGTTTTTACTACCTGCTTTCCACGACAGTGCATCCCTGGTACCTCACAGTGCCGCTGGTGTTGAGTGTGTTTACCACATACCGCTTTATGCTTGTGTGGAGCTTTATGATAGTGCTGAGTTACTCAGCTTATGGAGCCAGTGAGTATCAGGAAAACCTGTGGCTGGTAGCGCTGGAATATGTTGTTGTGATTGGGTTTTTTGTTTGGGAGGTGGTTTGGAAAAACAGAAAGGCAACTATTAGAACTTAGTATGCAGTACTATAATACCGAAATTTCAAAGACGTGCTAGTTTAGAAGAAACTATTTTAAGGAAATAAGCTTAGCAATAAGAATATAACTGACAAAAAACTCAAAGGGATCCCTATTAAAAGAGATAGAGACATGCTGTTTGATTTGTTGAACTTCTTTGAAAAGTATCTGAATAACAAAACGCTTATAAAGAAAGTTGGGGTGAAATAAATTACTAACCCTGTAAGATTACCTAGATTGAATAAATTTGGATTATTGGGTTTATCCTCATCTATAAAAAACAATGCAAAACAAGCTAATAATACTATGAAAGCAATGGTCACGTAGTGCAGAACACTGGTTGTATTTGTTTTTACATCTTCCATTATATCAGGTTTTTATAATAAACGATTGAATTTATTTTTTTGTTGCCTCTGTATGCTTACATAACGCGCGGCAGACTCCTTTTAGTTTATCACTTTCAATTATACAAAAATAAAATACTTTATGTAAAGTTTTGTTTACATATAATAATTAGTATATTTGTAAAGTTTTATTTACAAAATGTATAACTTTAATTACTTTTCACAATGAAAGACGAAAGAAAAAACACAATTAAACTCGCTTTATGGACGATGTCCTGGGTAGTCACTTTGGCTGTTGCTACCTTTGGACCCAAGTTTATTTGGGACTATCAGTTGTTCCTAACCATTTTTGCAGTTGCTCTTAACTTAGCCATCGGAATTTTGATGATTGTTGCTAACAGAAGTTACTTCAACAACTTAGATGAACTGCAACGAAAAATTCATATAGAAGCTTTAGCCATTACACTTGGTCTAAGTATGATAGCAGGAGTCAGTTATTCTTTACTGGATACCACCAATTTAATTCCTATGGATGCTGAAATTGGTTTTCTTATTGGTTTTATGGGGATTACTTACATGATTAGTTTGTTTATCAATGTCAAAAGATACTTATGAAATGCCCATTAACAATCTGCAAACCAACTGACCAGATGAATAGGGGGCATTACATCGTTCCGATAAAAAACAAATACGTTTAACAGATGAAAAACTACCTCAAAGTATTACGTGCAGAACGGGATTTAACCCAACAAGATTTAGCTGATGCGGTTGAAGTATCCCGACAGACTATAAACGCCATAGAAAAAGAAAAATTTGACCCCAGTTTGGTGTTGGCCATCAAACTAGCAAGGTTGTTTGAAAAAGAAATTGAAGATATTTTTATTTATGAAAAGAACTAATTTTTCTTAAGTAGTATTTAAAATCCCGGGTCTGTATCCCGGGAGTTCCCAATGCCAATTTGAAGCTCCCTAACTCATTAAACTGCTCCTTAAAAATCAAATTTGTTTCACAAAGTCTGTAAACACCTTTTTATGCCGTTCCAAATCCATATCAGGTGACAGTGATACACGGGCAATATAATCTTTGTCGGCTTCTTTGGTAGTGCCTTGGGTAGACGTAGCGGGAATCGTCCAGTAGCATCCTTTTAACTGTCCATAACTCACACAATACTTACTTTCTTCGGGGATTTCAGTAATCATCATATCGATGAGTTTTTGATTCAACATTCTTTTATAAATTTCCCTTTCTTCGTCTGTATTCCCTTTAGTGGGAAGGTCCAGCGAAAATACAGAAGGTGTAAATCCCTGTTGTGCCAGTGCCTCTGAGACAAAATTAATCTTTGCTTCGGGCAATATATCCTTGATGTAGTTGACAAATGCCCGCGTATTCAGATAGGCATCGGCAATTCGTTGGTTCATGGAGGGTAGTTGCTCTGCCAATAGTTCCAGTTGAAGGTCTGTTGCTTCGTTATCACAAAGCTTGAGGTGCTTTTCTATTGCAGGCATCAAGCCTTTGGCTTTTTCATTGGCCACACAGTATCCGGCAGTGCATTTCCCACCACTGGGAAATTTAGAACCACTCACATAGGAAATGGTTCTGATGGAAGAGAGAATACCGGTTTTACTAAGAAATTGTACATTCGGACAAAAGGTTTGGTCCAAAATAAACACAGGGTCAACTGCAATTTCCCCACTTGCCGTGTGCCTAACTTGACTCAACACTTCTCTTAAGTGTTCCAGGTCAGGGACTTCTACCCTGGGGTTGGTAGGGATTTCTGCGATGATGTAAGGCACTGCATCTTCCCCGGCAACCCTTTCCAATACGCTATTGATACTCTGCACCATATTGTGATCGCCATCCACAGGCAAATCCAGTATTTCCACATTATTGACACAGGCAGCAACCCGTCTTGCCTGGTCGTTGGTGCCACCATAGCAATTTGGAGGCACAATGAATTTGATGCTTTTTCCCGGGTGTGCTGCCAGGGCATCGTCAATGAGTCCCATCATTATGGCATATTGAACTGACAGCCCTGAGGAACCGATGAGTGCTTTTGAACTTGCGGCTGTAATTTGGTGAATAGAGGCTTCGACACTTCTTTTATTGGCCTCTGCGATGCTCTGTTTGCGGTTAGTAGAAGGTTTCCCAATTAGCTGCTGCAAGGCATCAAAACAATCAGCCGGGGTCATGGCGATGGTTTCCCTTCTGCGCACATGCTGAATTTCAGAAACATAGCCTGTATTTTGCGCCCCATTGACCACTAAAATACTTCCCAACGGCGGGTGAAGACTGATGTAAAAATCAATCGCCGGGTTAAGGGCAACATCACCAATACTCTTCTCTTGTGATATAAAAACGTTACTACCGTTAAAGTCGGGCACCTCTTCTCCCCGCCCTAGCTGCTTCAATTCAAAATTATACCCATACACACGGCGGATCGTTTCGGGATCAAAAGAAGCGGGCAATTCCTCTGCATACAAAATTTGGGTGCGCTTTTTCTCCAATAGATTCTTCCTTAAAATAGCCAATACAGGAACCGTCTTTGAGGAGAAACTAATCACCTGCTCGGGTTTGAGGTTGTTTCGTTTAGCAATAGTCCATTCCAGTACAGAAGATAAGGGATGACCCAACCGAATGTAATCATAAGCTGTGGGCAATTTACTGAGCGCAGCAGTTGTATAGGTATTGTCTTTAAACAATCGTTCAAACTCCTCTAAGAATTCTGTTTTGGCAAGGTTTTCATCATAAATATCCAGCCGATGGGTAGTGAGTTGTAACCAGTCTGCCGGGCAATTTTCTAGTATCTTTTCTATATACTGAAGTACATTGTTTTCTTTCCTCATAATAATTACTGAATAGACACGAAATATATGGGATTTTACAAGTATTTAAAAGTGTTTTGGGAGATTTATTACGTAGAATTGAGGGTTCATAAAACCTTTACCCAATTTACTCCATCTTCAAATACATCTGCTCAAAATTAAGGATCATCATGTCAAATTGTTGAATGAAATCCTGACCTATGTTGCCCAGAAAAAAGTTGTCCTCTTTAAGGGGTTGTTTGAGCACGATGATAGAATTCATAGCAATCTTTTTGCCATTTATTTCAGGAGAAAAGGTCACATAAACCCCTTTTTTTGTTATAAAACCACCGGCACCGCCAAAGGAATAGTCAGTTTCCTTTTCAGCGGAGAGCTCTTCTTGATGCATGGTATAATAGGTATCAAACAGCATGGTGTTGTTGGCTCCAGTGTCCAGAATATAGGTGCCGCTGCCCCGACTGTCCTTTAGGTGCAGGAGCGGCGTTAAAAACTCGAGTGCAAGATTGCCGGTTTCAATGCGTCCCGCTTCTCGTGGCACGATAAATCGGTCGTCTGATGTGATGCTTATTTCGCCCAGAGCTTCCAAAACCGGAAAACCCAAAATACCATGTATCTGATAATCTATCTGTGGGAAAGCCAGGGCTTCATCAGGGACTACAATAAAAATCGCATTTTCCACAATGATACTTCCCAGCATAAAACGTGGCAACAGCCCCACTTGCGACAGCATTTTTTGGCCGGTAATAGCAGCCACTTCAAAAGTGCCGTCTAAAAGCTGTACTCCATAAGCCGCAGCCGTAGTGGCGGTAATGGTCGATATATTGGCCCCCGTATCAAATACAAATTGTTTTTGCAAAGTGTCTTTGGTTACTATCAGGTTTTGCAGACCGGCTTGATCGCGCACAATTGGCAACTCCAAATCTTCTTGCTTGATTACCTTTTGTTTGGGCTGATCTTGAAGGGCAGTCCATATGATGAGGGTGTTTTCCATATTTTCCTTTTCAGAAGGGGTGAGGAAATGGGTATATTTAGACAACACGTTTTCCAGTGACTCCTTGGCCTTTTGATACTCATAATTGCGCGAATGGGTAATGTGCGTAATGGCTTCAATCTGATAGCGCAGTGAATCTGTCATATCAGAAGCGTGGTAGCGCAGCAGGCTGTCTGTTTTTGCCGCCGAAGCCTCGGGACGGTTAAAGGCGTGATCGAGAAAAATACCACTGCGCAACCGATGATAAGCCGTTAAGTCCTTTCTGTGTTTTTTAAAAAAATCCCTTGCTTCAAAATAATTTTTTACTTGTAAAAGCGAATCCAATTGAGAAAATAAAGCATCGCTTTTTGCAGGGTCAAGTTTAGCGTTTTGACAAGAAAGGCTTGTTATGATGAGGAATAACAGGAGTATTGATTTTGGGTGTTTGTTCATAGGTTATTGATTAGTAAGTGGGTATTTAGATGGGGTAACGGTCTAGGCTATGCGTAGTGCGGGATTTCAAGGTACTTCACTTTCCGTTTAGTAGTTAGTTTATTTAATGTAATTACTTTCATATCAGCACTTTCGCCCGCATTACGTATAGCCATTGTTGTGCGTTCGGTGTTCTTTTTTGTCTCGTTTTTCATTGTCGTTTCTTTCTCTGCGTTGGCTTTGCAAGCTCTTTGACAAAGCTTAGGTTTGAGCGTTGGCTCGTGTGGCTTTGGCAATGTGCTTGCAAATAGCGTTGGCAGTTTAAATTGGATTCAACCCCAATTCCTTCAAATATTCATTGTGTTTGTCTGTGTTTTCCTTTATGCTGTCGTTTATAGAATTCAGTTTTTTGTTTACATCCTTCAGGTCAATTTGTACTTCATCCTCTGCCGTACTTACATAGCGAGAAATGTTCAGGTTGTAGCCGTTCTTTTCGATTTCTTCCATTGAAACCCTGCGAGCGTATTTTTCAATCTTTTCCGGGCGGTGTTTGTAGGTTTCAACGATTTTCATAATGTCGTTGGGATCGTCTTCTTCGCCTTCTCTTAGCGTGTTTTGTCGCTTGCCTTTTTCGTAATGCTCACTTGCGTTGATGAACAAAACATCATCTTGTTTTTTGCATTTTTTCAAAACCAAAATGCAAACAGGAATACCTGTCGAGTAGAACAAGTTGGAAGGCATACCAATTACAGTGTCAATGTGATTGTCTTTTAATAATTTAGTTCTGATTCGTTCTTCTGCTCCACCACGGAATAAAACTCCGTGTGGTAAAATGATAGCCATTGTGCCTTCTTTACCCAAGAAGTGAAAACCGTGTAACAGAAAAGCAAAATCTGCTGCTGATTTTGGAGCTAAACCATAACTTTTGAAACGGAAATCTTCTGCAAGTGTATCGTTTGGCTCCCAACGCAAACTAAAAGGTGGATTGGCTACTATGGCATCAAATTCTGTTTTTTTACTTGGGTTCATTTCGTTGAGTATATGCCATTGATTCTCTAACGTATCTCCGTGGAATATCTCAAACTCGGTGTCTTTCATACCGTGCAAAAGCATATTCATTCGGGCAAGGTTGTAGGTGGTGATGTTTTTTTCTTGACCGTAAATTTTACCAACACTACCGCCACTGTCTTTGATTCGCTTTCTTACGTTAAGCAACAACGAACCCGAACCACAAGCAAAATCTAATACTTTGTTCAACTTGTTCTTTTTGCCGCTTGTGGGGTCTTGACTGTCTAATGTTACAATTTCTGAAAGGATGGTAGAAATTTGTTGCGGGGTATAAAACTCTCCTGCTTTTTTGCCTGAACCTGCGGCAAATTGACCAATCAAATATTCATAAGCATCTCCAAGCGTGTCTGAATCGGTTGAGAAATCGGCAATGCCCTCTGCAATTTTTTGGATGATGGTGCAGAGCTTTTTATTTCGCTCGGTATTGGTTTTGCCGAGTTTTTCAGAGTTCAAATTGATTTCTGAAAACAAGCCTTGAAAAGCACTGTCAAAGGATTCGTCTTGAATGTATTTAAAGCCTTTTTCTAAGGTAACCAACAAATCACCGTTTTGGGTGCGTGCCATTTCACTGATGTTGCTCCACAGGTAATCGGGCTTGATAACATAATGCACTTTTCTTCGCATCTGTTTTTCAAACTCCGCTACATCATCTTCATTGGCGGCATACCAAACCGATAAAGGCGTACGATTATCTTTTTCAGGCAAAACAGGGTAGTCTGAACCCAATTCTTTTTTGGCAGACTCTTCGTAATTGTGCGACAAGTACCGCATAAAAAGAAAAGAAAGCATATAATCACGGAAATCATCCGCATTCATTGCTCCACGCAGGTTGTCTGCTATATCCCAAAGGGTTTTGCCTAATTGTTGTTGGTCTTTATGTGTCATAATTCTTTTAATCTTTTGGGATAATAAATTTGTATTTATCCATTAGCCGACTTAGCACATCATTAAATAGTTCTAAATTGTCTGGCACAGGTTTATCAATTTGCTGGTAATACACATTTAAGTGTGAAAGTGCATTCACAATGAAAGCTACACGGTCTTTATCGGTGATTCCAATTTGCTCTAAAACAAAACTGAACTGACCAACCCCAAGGAATGATGCTATATTTTCCAAAACTTGTCTTAGTAATGCAAAATGATAGGTGTAAACTTCTTTTGAATCAGAGGCTTGATTCAAGATTTGAAGCAATCGCAAATGGTAGAGAAATACGCCATTTTTGGTTTTTATCAATGACAAGTCTTCATTGTCGCCTTCAAGTATAAATTCCTTGTATTTTTTTGACTTGTCTCGATTTCTGAATTTATCTGCATTTTCGCCTTTGCCAAGCATATCCGACAAAATCGTAAGAAAGCCAAAGTGATGCGAAGTGATAATAATTTTTCGTTTCTCATATTCTTTTAAAATCAAATCGAATACGGTGTAAGCTGTAACATAAATGTTGTGGTCGTCTAAACTTGAAACAGGGTCGTCAATGAAAAAGTGAGCATTTTGTGTATCCGCCCATCCTTCAACTTCTAATAAAGCCAAAAAGAAGCACCAAACGAAAATCCGTTCTTCGCCTCTTGATATTTTAATTGGTGTGCCTGTATCATCATTCCGATAGAATGTTACCGAATCATATCCTTTTTCAAGGTCTTTATTTGGGTTAAAGAAAAAGTTGTATTTTCTTCTGTAAGGCAAAAGTTTTTTTTCAACGTCTTCCTCAGTCATTGAACTGTGAAGCCGATTCAAACTACTTGGCTTAATATCGAGCTTTATGTTTTGCTCTCCATTGTCATTGTCGTTATCCCAAACAAATAAGTCTTCGCTAAAGGCATTGTAATAAACCCCAATGTGCTGACCATCATCAGGCGTTTTAGTGATGTTTTTGTATTCAACACTAAGACGAGTTTTACCCGTTGCATTAAAAGCATAAATAAGAACTATATTCTCTTTAGTGTCCTTTAATTCTTGTGCTATTTCGGTTACTGTACTCATCTTCTAATCATTTATTTTAGGAAACAACCCCTGCATCAATCCCTTTTTATGCAAATGTAATTGTGCCAGTTGCTCTACCTGTACCGAAATCGAGGCATCTAAAGACGAAAGACAAGAAGCGATTTTTTGTTGTTCTTTAGGTTTGGGAATTAGGAAAGAAAATTCTTTGATGTGCTTTTGTGAGAGCATAGGAATTGCACCCTTTGACCTATTTTTTCTAACTTCCTCCTGAATACAATCTCCAATTAAGATGTAATAGAGAAATCGAGCATCACAAGTTATATTTTTAATTAAAACCATACTGGGGTTTATAGTAGCAGGTCCTATTTCTCTGTCAATTATGGCACAATCACCTAATGTTCCTCGTTGAGAAAAAATAATGTGCCCAACTTCAACCATAATTTCTGGTGATTCGTAATACTTATCCCAACTAAGGTATGTTGGGTCTTTTAATTCAAGTAATTGATTTTGAATGTGTTTGCCGCCAAGAACTAATGCACCTTCCCCTTGGCCAACTATATCTTGAGTTGTATAACCTCTATAACCTATTCTACCTTTGATTTCGCAATTATTTTCAACTGTTGTTTCCACCCACTCCCCATCTTTCTCAAACTCCTTAAACCGATACTTTGGTACGGTTTCGCCTTCTTGCGGAAAAAGGTTTTGCATCAAGCCTTTTTTGTGGTCTTTGAGTAGCTCCAACTTTTGGCTGTGGGCGGCTATCACTTCATCTAAGGAAGAAAGACAGGATGCGATTTTTTGTTGTTCTTGGAGGTTGGGGGTTGGTATTTTTAATTTTGAAAATATAGAAATCCAATGTCTTTGATGAACACCAACTTCGTAATTAATCATTTGAATTGCTTCATAAACGAACTTGATATTGTTTCCATTTTTTGATGATAAAATCTTCATTGCAGAAGATTTTGTTTTAAAAGGGAAGTCCACAAACTGTGTTGCTGTGGTAAAATCATCAAAAATTATTACTGGCAAATTTTCTTGAAAAATACCTTCCTTTTCATTTGTGTAACCTAGAATAAAGGATTTACCCGCAGTCAAAACAGGTGTATCGTATTCGTCTTTATAGTCGGTACTTTCTACCAAGTATGGTGTTGGTTGCAAGTAGTCAAGACATTGCTCCAATTCTTCCAAAGTCCATTCTTTAACGAACTCTGGAAATCTTATTTCAGGCATCAAATTCATTTTACTCATAAGCTGCTAATCCCGATATTTCACGCCCTTGGGCAAGTTTTTTTAATTGGGGTACCAAGTCTGTCATCAATGCCAATTCTTTTACCCTACGTTCTTTCCAACTCAAATCCAACGGAGCTAAAAGGTCAGTCAATTTTTCCCCATCAAAAATCATTCGGCTCATTATCTTTTCTACAAAGGTTTTCAAGTCTGCGGTTTGCAAGCCGTGTTGGTGGGCAATGGCTGCCAATTCTTTTTCGTTTTTCTCTACCACAAAAGTGTCGTAACCCTTGCGTAGGGTGTCCACATCTTGTCCGCTGTTCCAATCCAAACTATTGATGTATTCGGTTAAGTCTTCTTGTTCGTCCATCAGGTTGGCATTGGCACTCAGCAAACTAATCACCTGTGCCTTGGTCATTTTTTGCTTGGCAGGTTTCTTTTGCGTACTGTCGGCAATCAAACTCATTATATAGTCGTAATCAATTACGGCAGAGGCAAACAACACAAATTCAAAATCCAATTGCTGAATATCTTCGGGTGCTTGGTCTCCTTTTTCTTGCTGTATTGTTCGCAGTTGCTTGGCGGTTTCTATATACGAGCTGCGGAACTCTAGCAAGGTTTCTTTGGGCAAAATAGCTTCAATTTTTGCTTGCTGCTCTTCGTCAATATCAGTGTATTGGTCTAATTGGGTTTTGAGTCGTTGTACTTCTTTGAAGTTTTTTACAAAAGCAATGCGAGCGGCATCACCTTTAAGGTTATACACTTCCTGCGGTTCGTTTACCAAATTGTGCTCTTGCATAAAAATGCCCAATTTCTCAACGGCTTCTTTGTATTTGTCAATCACCACAGGGGCAGGGTCAACCAACCAAATTTCTCTGGCACTTCCGCTATCTTCTCCCGAAAACAAGGCAATGGCAGTATTTACGGCTTCTTGTTGCGAACGGAAATCCAAAATATTGCCGTAAGGCTTGGTATCGTTCAACACACGGTTGGTGCGTGAAAATGCCTGAATCAAGCCGTGGTATTTCAGATTTTTATCTACATACAAAGTGTTCAGGTATTTGCTGTCAAAACCTGTGAGCAACATATCTACCACTATGGTAATGTCTATCTTGTTTTTGTGCGGATAGTCTTTGTTGCTGTATTTCTGATTTTTGATGCGGCTTTGAATGTCTTGATAGTACAAATCAAAATTATTGATGTCGTGATTTGTGCCGTATTGGGCATTGAAGTCCGCCATTATTTCTTTAAGTGCGGCTTTCTTTTCTTCAGGATTTTGTTTGTTGTCTTCTTTTTCCTGAGCCAAATCCTCTTGAATTTGCTGAATATCTTTATTTCCTTCGGCAGGTGGCGAAAACACGCAAGCGATATTCAAAGGCTCAAAGTTTGGGTCTTCTGCTTGTCGCTGGGTTTGAATTTCTTTGAAAAGACGATAATATTCAATGGCGTTGTTAATAGAAGCTGTTGCCAAGACCGCATTGAATCTTTTGGAATTGGTAGCGGCATTATGCTTGTCTAAAATAGCTTCTACCACTGCCTGTTGTGCTATCTGTTCGCCTGGTTTAGCTTGATGCGTTCCTTTCCCTTTGAAATAGTCGATATGAAATTTCAGTACATTTCTATCATCAATGGCGTGGGTAATGGTGTAGGCGTGCAAACGCTTTTGAAAAATGTCTTCGGTGGTTTTGTAGGATGCTTCTTCGCCTTCTCGTATTTGATAGGTAGCATTTTCGCTAAAAATGGGCGTTCCCGTAAAGCCAAATAATTGAGCATTCGGGAAAAACTCTTTAATGGCTTTGTGATTCTCACCAAACTGTGAACGGTGGCACTCGTCAAAGATGAAAACCATTCGCTTGCTGCTCAATGGCTCAAGGCGTTCTTTGTAGTTCTTTTTGTAAGATCCATCCAAAGCCAAGCCCAATTTTTGAATGGTGGTCACAATTACCTTGTCGGCATAATCGGTAGAAAGTAAACGCCTTACCAAAGTTTCGGTATTGGTGTTTTCTTCCACACTACCTTCCTGAAATTTGTTGAACTCTTCACGGGTTTGACGGTCAAGGTCTTTTCTGTCCACCACAAACAAACATTTTTCAATGTCGGCATTGTCTTTTAAAAGGGTAGAAGCTTTGAAAGAAGTCAAGGTTTTACCGCTTCCTGTGGTGTGCCATATATAGCCGTTGCCTCTGTTTTGTTGGATGCAATCTACAATGGCTTTCACGGCATACACTTGGTAAGGTCGCATTACGAGCAATTTCTGTTCGCTCTCCACCAACACCATATACTTGCTAATCATTTCGCCAAGTGTGCACTTGGTCAGAAACTTTTCAGTAAAATCGTATAGTCCGTTTATTTTCTTATTGTCAATATCTGCCAATTCATACACAGGCAAAAATTGTTCGTCTGCATTGAAAGCAAAGTGTTGATTCTTGTTGTTGGCGAAATAAAGCGTTCTCCCACCATTACTCACAATAAACAACTGCATAAAGCAAAGCAAGGAATTTCCGTAACCGTTGCCCGGTTCGTTTTTGTAATCCACAATTTGCTGCATTGCCTTTCTATGCGAAATATCTCCCTTTTTCAGTTCAATTTGCACCGCTGGCAAGCCGTTAATCAGCAAAATGATGTCGTAGCGTTGGTGGCTGTTTTCGGTATTGATGCGAAGTTGATTGATGACTTCAAAGTCATTTTTGCACCAATCTTTATTGTTTACCAAAGTGTAATGTAAAGGCGTACCGTCTTCACGCTGAAAGTATTGTCTTTCACGCAAGAGTTTAGAAGCCATAAAAACATCAGGGTTGATGATTTCTTCTCGAAGTCTTAAAAATTCATTATCCGACAAGCGGACTCGGTTGAGTGCTTCAAACTTGGTTCTAAAGTTTTGCTCAAGTGTTTTTCTGTCGACTATGTCTGGTCGATAGTTGTATTTAAGCTCCGTGAGTTGCTTAATTAATGATTCTTCTATTTGATGCTCTTTAGTCATTATTCTTCTTTCAATAAATCTTTGGCGTTAACGTCCAAAATTTTTGCAATACGGTATAAATCTTCAATGCTCGGTTGTCTCACGTTTCTGGCGTACTCGTTAATCGTGTTGTAACTCTTGTTCAACTTTTTAGCAAGCCAAGTCTGTGAGATACCTTTTTCTTTCAGAACTTCTTTAATTCGGTTCATTCAAAGCCTTGTTAAATTTTACAGTGTCAAAGATAGTAAAAATACATTGTCTGATAGTGTAAATGTTCATTGTCTTGTCGTGGGTGGGCAGGGGCAAGCTCTTTTGGTTTTTTTAGCGTTGGCTTTTAGCGTTGGCAAAAACCAAATGTGCTTGACCGAGCGTTGGCTTTTTACACTGACGCACAACATTAGTATATACAACATGTCTTTGTTGTTTATTGTTGATATATTTCCTATCTCTTTTATATTCTATTGTGTATATACACCCAATAAGGAATATATACAACATGTTTTATTTAATTCGGGAGTACTCAAATATACCAAAAATTGTTAAACACCGGCACTAATTGATTTGTTCCGCCCAAAATCCAAGCTCCTTTAAAAAATACCTTGATAAATATTTTTTTCTATCTTTATACTTCTCCCCATTAGTTTAAAATAAATTCTTATGGATAGAAAATGTAACCAATGTGGTGAAAAAATCAGAGGACGGGCTGATAAGAAATTTTGCAGTGACTATTGTAGAAATTCATTCAACAATAAATTTTATAAAAACAGAAAAAGCCTTATTAGGAACACAAATAACACACTCCTTAAAAATTACCGCATTTTAGAATCTCTAAACCCCAATGATAAGACCAAAACCACCCACGATAAACTATCCAAACTGGGCTTTGACTTTAATTTATTTACCAGCATTTACACCACCAAAGCAGGAACGGTTTACTATTTTGTATATGACCAGGGCTATCTGCCTCTGGAAAATGATTTTTATGCATTGGTTAAAAGACAGTAATCTAAAAAAATGAAAAAAGAACAACTTAAAAAACTAAGTGATGAGCAGCTTAAAAGTAAGCTCAAAGGAGCCGGTTCTGTTTTGCAGGTCTCACTGGTGCTGTTTGTAATTTATGTAACCTATATGATTTACAGCCTTATAACAGGCAACTGGGAGCTAAATGTATCTTCAGGAGTGGTTTTATTGTTGTTTGTGGCTGTGATTATACCAAACCACACTTTGAGAAACCAAATGAAAGAAGAACTAGATCAAAGAAATGCGAATCGGTAGCTTTATTGGGATTTAAGTAAAGGTACTTTTTCAGAAAAAAACTATTCTTTAATAATACCCAAATACAATACAAAGCACCCCAACGATAAAGCAATAGACACCAAAATAGGATAGTTTGCTTTTCTTAACCAGCGCTATCATCCAGGTGCAGGCAAGAACTCCAAAAATAAAGGCGCTTGAAAAACCGGCTATGAGAATGCCCAGATTGTTCATTTCTGGTGAAATCTCCCCACTTAAAATGTCTTTTGCCATTTTCCCTAAAATAAGGGGAACCACCATTAAGAAGGAAAACCGAGCGGCTCGCCCTCTGTCAATTCCAAGTAAAACCGAAGTTGCTATGGTCGCACCACTGCGTGAAATACCGGGAAGTATGGCAATGGCCTGAGCAACACCTATAACAAAAGCACTTTTAAAACTCACCTCTTTGACGGTGTCTTTTGCGCGGTCTGCGAGCCAAAGTAACAGGGCAGTAACAATCAACATAAAACCAACTAACGGTAGATCACCGCTAAAAAGGGATTCCAATTCGTCACTAAAAACAAAGCCTATAAAAGCCGCGGGAACCATTGAAAGAATAATCTTGAGCGAAAACTTGAATTCATCATTCCATTGAAACTGCAATAATCCTTTTAGAATTTCTACAATATCTTTTCTAAATACTACGATGGTACTCAATGCGGTAGCAAAATGAACCACAACAGTAAACAACAAACTTTCCTGCGGAATGCTTTGGTCACCCAGCAGGGCTTTACCAATTTCGAGATGGCCACTTGAAGAAACGGGTAAAAATTCAGTCAATCCCTGGACTGCACCAAGGATTAAAGCATCGAGATAGGTCATTTATTATTTCTTTGGATTTAAAAGGATGGCATACACTTCAATGGCAAACCCTATAAGAACCAAGGCAGGAGCCAATCTGATGCGTCGCCAGTTATAAATCTCAGGGTTAAACACATTGGGGTCGTCACTGCCGCCACCCAGCATCAAAATGAATCCCAAAGAAATAAAACCAATGCCAATAAACATCCATTTGTAGTTTTCTTTTTGGAAAATAAATTCTTCTTTATTCTCTAACTTTCTTTTTTGTTCACCCATAATCAAAGTAATAAATTAGAAGTACGAAGTTAGAAGTTAAATTCTAACTTTTTACAATCTAAAAATTAATTTATATATTCTTTCTTGCTGTATTAATTGATGAAACCATAATTGCTAAAAGTTCCTCAGACTCCTTTCGTAATCTCAATATTTCTTCAGGATATTTCTCTGAAACAATCCCTAAAAGCTCAAGAAAATAAGCCGATTCATCGGCTTCTTCTTCCACAATTTTTAATTTATTAATAAAGTCCTTTGTTGACTTAGCCCTTTGAGAGGCTCTGTAATTTGCTCCAACAGAACTTGAACATTTTATCAATTGGTTCACATAGGCATTATATTCTCTTGTCTTTGGAAGTTTACTACACAAAGTCCAGCAATCAACTGCAAACTTCTTTGTCCTATCTTTTAAATCATTTTTTCGCATATACTTCGTACTTCTAATTTCGTACTTCAAACTTTTAATAATATAATTCGTCTGTACGTAAATTCAAAAACCGCTGTGTTGCAAAAAAGGTACTCAGCCAAGTAATAAAAACCCCGAGCACAAAGATAAAAAGAAATAAGGCTACTAAAATTAATGGTTGTTCAAGCAAAAGCAATTCCGGGAAGGTTTGGTTTAAATAATAAATCACAATTCCCATTCCAATCCACGCAAGTATAATTCCAACCATTCCCAGTTTGATGCTTTTCCAGATAAAGGGTTTTCTGATAAAACTTTTTGTAGCACCCACCATTTGCATCGTTTTGATGATAAATCGCTTTGAGTACACAGAGAGTCTTATAGAGCTGTTGATTAACAAGACTGCGATAAAAGTGAAAATTCCGCTAATGATGAGCACCCAAAGACTTATTTTTTTTACATTATCATTCAACAAAGCAATCAAGGGTTTGTCATAGATAACCTCATCTACAAAACCTTTGGATAAAATTTCAGAAGTAATTGAGTCCATTAACTCCGGTGTGACAAAATCTGCATTGAGATAGACATCTATGGAGTTTTGAAGCGGGTTATCTCCCAAATAATCTATAAAGTCTTCTCCAATTTCTACACTAAGACTTTCTGCCGCTTCTTCTTTAGGGACATAGGTTGCGTTTTTTGTATATTCTGCCAGCGACAGGCTTTTTTGCATTTGATTAATCTCAACTTCTTTTGCGGTATCTTTTAAATAAATTGTTAAGGCAATTTGCTCCTTGAAATGATCGGCTACTTTTTTTGTGTTTAACACCAGAAGACCTAAAAGCCCCAGCAGAAACAACACCAGCGAAATACTAATCACCACAGAAAAATAGGAAGAAATCAACCTGCGTTTTTGGTATTTCTCAAAAGATGTGCTCATAGGGTTTTGTTGTTATCAGGTGTAAAAATACTAAAGTTTAAGGAACTTTTAAGTGCTTATTTTACTTGAAATAACTTAAAAATAAAGTAAAAAGTATAAATTCTAAAAATAACAAAAAAAAGCCCCTCATTTCTGAAGAGCTTTCTTTATTGTGCGGGCGGGGAGACTCGAACTCCCACACCTTGCGGCACCAGATCCTAAGTCTGGCATGTCTACCAATTCCATCACGCCCGCTTTGGGACGGCAAATATACATAAGAATTCTAATTAACAAACAAACTTTTAGCTAAAAAAGGGTCTTTTTTGTATTTTTACGATTCACTAAAAATATACTATGAAGAGCGCAAAAAATTACATCGAAGAAAACAAAGAGCGTTTTCTCACCGAACTCATTGATTTATTAAAAATTCCATCTATTAGTGCCGACTCAGCTTTCAAAAAAGACGTAATCACCACTGCTGAAGTCGTCAAAACCAGTCTTGAAAAAGCCGGTTGTGACTTGGTTGAAATTTGTGAAACCCCGGGATATCCCATCGTTTATGGCGAAAAAATAATTGATAAAAACCTGCCTACGGTTTTGGTCTATGGTCACTATGATGTGCAACCACCAGATCCGCTGGATTTATGGCACAGCCCACCATTTGATCCCGTTATCAAAAAAACCGACATCCACCCTGAAGGCGCCATTTTTGCCCGAGGAAGTTGTGATGATAAAGGCCAAATGTACATGCATGTGAAAGCGATGGAATACATGACCCAAACCAACCAATTGCCCTGCAATGTCAAGTTTATGATTGAAGGCGAAGAAGAAGTGGGCAGTGTGAGCCTGGGTTGGTTTTTAGAACGCAATCGTGAAAAACTCGCCAACGATGTGATTCTTATCAGCGACACAGGAATGATTGCCAAAGATGTCCCATCAATCACCACCGGCCTGCGAGGCCTTAGTTATGTGGAAGTAGAAGTCACCGGTCCCAACCGTGATTTACACTCGGGTCTTTATGGCGGTGCCGTAGCAAACCCCATCAACATTTTGGCAAAAATGATAGCCTTATTACACGATGAAAATAACCACATTACTATCCCCGGTTTTTATGACAAGGTCATTGAACTTTCCTCAGAAGAAAGAACCAAAATGGCCGAAGCACCCTTTAGCCTTGAGGCCTATAAAAAAGCGTTGGATATGAATGATGTCTATGGCGAAAAAGGCTATACCACAAACGAACGCAACTCTATAAGACCCACTTTAGACGTTAATGGTATATGGGGAGGTTATACCGGTGAAGGTGCTAAAACAGTGATTGCCAGTAAAGCGTATGCGAAAATAAGTATGCGATTGGTCCCTGACCAGGACTGGAAAGAAATCACTGAATTGTTCAAAAAGCATTTTGAACGCATCGCACCCAAAGCTGTAAAAGTAAAGGTCACCCCCCACCATGGCGGAACGGCTTATGTGACGCCCATTGACAGTATGGAATACCGCGCTGCAGAAAAAGCCTATGAAGCCACTTTTGGAAAAACACCCATCCCGCAACGCAGTGGCGGCAGTATCCCGATTGTAGCCCTTTTTGAAAAAGAACTCAAAAGCAAAACCATACTGATGGGCTTTGGACTGGACAGCGACGCCATTCACTCACCCAATGAACACTTTGGTGTTTGGAATTACCTGAAAGGCATTGAGACCATACCGCAGTTTTTTCATTATTTTACTGAGATGAGTAAATAGGCTCAAATAAAAATCCCGCTTAAAACTTTAAGCGGGATTTTTTGTCTTATATCTTATGTCTAAAATCAAGTGTCTCCCAATCACACCTTTTTTACAAACTTGGTCAGAATCACAATCTGCTGCCCATCGACTTTGCCTTCAATTTGTTCGGCATTGTCGTGAACCAGTGAAATGCGTCTTACAGCAGTTCCTCTTTTAGCGGTGATGGAAGATCCTTTAACATCTAAATCTTTAATCAAAACAACTGTATCACCGGCTTCCAAAATCACCCCATTACTATCGATGTGTTTAATTGTGTCTACTTTTCCTTCACCGGAAGCTTTTGCCCACGCCAGGGTGTCTTCATCCAGATACAACATCTCAAGCAAGTCCTGGGGCCAGCCTTCGGCTTTTAAGCGGCTGAGCATTCGCCATGAAAGCACTTGCACAGCAGTAAATTCGCTCCACATACTGTCATTTAAACAACGCCAGTGGTTGGTATCAATAGTATCCGGGTTTTCAATTTGGCTCAGACAAGTTTCGCAAAGGAGCACATTGGTTTCATTTACATCGCTTGGTGAGTGAGGCAAGTCGTAGCTTTTTAATGTGTTTGTTGATTTGCACATTTCACAGCAAGCACCACTTCTGTCATTGAGTTGTTGAAGACTAAGCATTTTTTTAATTTTTGGCAAATGTAATGCATTTATATAGAATTCGGCAGTTACAGTAGGTTTGCCGTGCAATGTCGGGTGAATGTCGGGTGAAATTCATTGAAAAAAATTGTACATTGAGGTGTTCATTCGTAGTATTGTGGCATCCTTAAACATCAAAAATGAAACAACCCGAACTTGGTCAGAAAATTCAAGACCTGAGAAAACAGAAAGGACTCACTCAGGAAGAACTTGTAGAAAAGTGTAACATCAATGTACGCACCATTCAGCGCATTGAGGCGGGTGAAGTCACCCCAAGATCCTATACCATTAAAACCATACTTGGTGCTCTTGGGTATGATTTAGAAACTATCAATCATTCTTCTTCAGATAGAGAACACCAACTCATCGAGCCGGAAAAAATTCATTACACCATAAAAACCTTAACACTTGCCTGTGTTTTTGGTGGTATTTATTTTTTGTTGGGATTCCCTGAGTTTTATGCAGATTGGAGCCGGCTTACAGAAAATGAAATTCCTTATCCCACCACTGTTTATATAGTCCTGAAAGTTTTTACTCTTATTTCGTTGGTATTTTTTATTAAGGGGTTTTGGGTTTTGGGCACTGAGCTTCATAATACAATTCTAAAATTCTCCTCCCTGGTTTTGATTTTGCTTTCAACACTGATTTACATTTATGACATCACTTCCCTTTTTGTAGAAATCATTCCTATGGAATATTTTATAAGTGCCATGTCCATAAGTTTAGGCGCCATTGGGGTTTTATTTGGAATTGGAATCCTAAAACTCAAGAGCCAACTGGGCAATACTGCATTGGCTACAGGGGTTTTTGAAATTGTGGTTTCCGTTTTCTTTTTTACTGTTATCCTGGCCTGGTTGGGGTATATTTTAATGATTCCGTTGATCCTTTTGGAGATTATTTTGCTTTACAAGGCAATTGATTTAATAAAAAAACAAAGAAATTTTTAATTCAAATCACGCTTTAAAGGATATTTTCAAATATTTCAAGAAAAAAATACCTCTATGTTTGTAGAATTAAAATATTATTCTACATTTGTAGAGTTAATAAATTTTAACCCTATGCAATTATCCAAAGCCGAAGAACAACTCATGCAACTTTTGTGGAAACACAAGCGCGCCATTATGAAGGATTTGATTGAAGCCTATCCGAATCCAAAACCGGCAACCACTACCGTGGCCACACTTTTAAAACGTATGCAGGATAAGGGTTTTGTAGATTACAAACAGGAAGGCCGCTCCCGGGAATATTTTCCTTTGGTAAAAAAGAAAGACTATTTCTCAAAACAGGTTAACGGTCTTATTAAAAGTTTTTTTAACAATGACACCGCACAGTTTGCTTCTTTCTTCACACAGGAAACAGACCTCAGCAAAGAACAACTTGAAGAGCTTAAAAAAATAATCGATTCAGAAATTCAAAAGAAAAAGTGATGGAAATGTATCTTTTTAAATCCGGTATTTGTCTTGCCATACTTTATGGATTCTATAAACTGTTTTTGGAAAATGAAAGCATGCACGTTTTTAAACGGTTTTATCTGCTGGGTGCTTTGGGCATTTCATTTTTGATTCCGCTGATCACTTTTACGACTTATGTTGAAATGCCGTTGACTACAGTGGCTACAACTCCTGTTTTTGTAAACCCCGGCAACACTTCATTTACTGAAATTGAAACCGCCACAAATTATTGGCCATTCATCTTATGGGGTTTGTATGGGTTGGGTGTTTTGTATTTCAGCATAAAATTTGGTAGAAATCTTAAGAATATCTTTTCAAGAATCAAACACAACCCAAAACTTAAACAGGAAACGATCACGCACGTTTTACTTAAAAATCCCGTAGTACCTCATACCTTTTTAAGCTATGTTTTTCTGAACAAACAAAAGTTTGAAGCACATGAAATTCCTGAAGAGGTTTTGGAACACGAGCATGTTCACGCCCGACAAAAACACAGCATCGATATTTTGACTGTAGAACTTTTACAAATCCTCTTTTGGTTTAATCCGATACTCTATTTTATCAAAGGAAGCATCAAACTCAATCATGAATTCCTTGCAGACCGAGCTGTTTTAAAACAAGGTGTTGATACAACCTATTATCAAAAACTTTTACTGGCATTCTCATCACATGCCACTACGCCATCATTGGCAAATTCAATCAATTATTCATTCATCAAAAAACGATTTACAGTTATGAAAAAGCAAACATCAAAACAAACCATTTGGCTGCGAAGTCTTCTAGTACTGCCATTAGTTACTATTTTAATTTTTGGCTTTAGTTCAACTGAAGTGATTCCAAAAGAAGTTATCACTGAACAAGCACAATCTGAACTTAAACCGGAAAAAGCCACCAAAGCAGAAGTTGAAGAATACAACAAACTGGCTAAAAAATACAACAGCATGGACAGGAATAATATGCGTATCCTTAGTGCAGAAGTAGAAAGAATAAATCTTATTTACAGCAAGATGACCGCGCAGCAGAAAGAAAGTGCCGAACCTTTTCCTAGTCTTCCTGAACCACCGCCAGCACCACCCACTCCACCAACTCCAAATATTGAAAAAGACACACGTTTGCCTCCCTTGCCGGCTCCAGCACCACCGGCACCTTTAAATGACCCCATAGAATACATCAAAGCTTTACATAAAAGTGGTGCGGTTTTCTATATTGGCCCCCATCAATACAATTATGAAGAAGTACTTGAAATGGCAAAAAAAACAACTGATTTGAATATAGATATTAGCCAATATCCTAAAGTAAATTTATTAGGTTGCTAATCGTGATTTTAGCGTTTTAAAAAAAATCTATTTTGTAGTCCCCAACCCTTCAGACAACATTTTCCTATAAAAGAGCGTTTTAGGTTTAACATCAATCAAAAATCACACATCATGCTAAAACGCTTTTTTATTTTCTGCTCCGGGGCAGATACAAAAATTCTCGACTCCTGTTCTCCCGGCGAACAAACCAAATATGCCGGTATTGGCGCCACTGTTTTCTTTACTGCTGTCATGGCATTTATTGCGGCCTCTTATGCGCTTTACACCGTTTTTGACAATTATATTTCCGCTATTGCCTTTGGGTTGGTTTGGGGCTTGCTAATTTTTAACCTCGACCGGTTTATTGTTTCCACCATAAAAAAGAAAAACAGCTTTAAAAGTGAACTCCTGCAAGCTTCCCCGCGAATTCTGCTGGCCGTGATCATCGCTATTGTGATTGCCAAACCTTTGGAATTGAAAATATTTGAAAAGGAAATCAATCAGGTTTTGCTGGAGCGAAAAAACGATTTGACCCTCGCCAATCAGGAACAAATTGCCACACAATTCACGCCAAAAATCGATGCGCTTGACGCGGAAATCACCTCTTTAAAAAATGAAATTTCGACCAAAGAAACTGAAGTAAACAATTTATATGACACTTACATTTCTGAAGCTGAAGGCACTGCCGGAACCCAAAAACTTGGGAAAGGTCCCGTGTATAAAGAAAAACGTGAAAAACACGACGCAGAACTGGCAGCCCTTCAGGAATTAAAACAAACCAACAACGAAAAAATAAAGGAAGCTGAAAACCAAATCGCTCTTTTAAGTGCTGACTATAACACCAAAGTAACCGAAACCCAACCGGTCATTGATGGATTTGATGGTTTGATGGCACGGGTAGATGCACTCGGCACCTTGCCGCTCCTCCCCTCGCTGTTTATTATGCTCCTTTTTTTAGCCATTGAAACGGCGCCCATCATCGCCAAGTTGCTTTCGCCCAAAGGTGCCTACGACCTCAAACTCGAGGAAGAAGAAAGCGCTCTGGAAACTTGGGTCGCACAACAAGCACACCAACGAAAAGCCGTCTTGCAAACCGATACGGAAGTTAACAACAGGGTGTATGCAGATATCGCAGAAGAGCAGGAACTCTATGACTACAAACGTAAAAAAGCAAGGGAATTATTACAACTCCAGGCCGATGCTTTTTACAAAAAACAAGTAAGTTTATTTAATAAGTAGAATTGCTAGATCAAATTTAATCAATAAAGGATTTTTAAAAATGATAAAATGCATCTTCATAATGAGTCACTAGCTCAGTAGTGTTATTTTTTAATACCGCGATAATATCAAAACGGGTTTCGAGTTCGATGTCATTTTCCTCCAGATAGGCATTCATCACTTTAACGATTTGCTTTATTTTACCGGGAGTCACAAAACTTTGTGGGTCACCAAAAAAGTCAGAATTTCGGGTTTTGACTTCAACACACACAATCAGATTGTCTTTTTGGGCAATGATGTCAACCTCGGCATGTTCAAAGTAATAGTTGCGGTCTAAAATTGTATAGCCCTTTGCCAGCAAATGTTGCGCTGCGAGTTCCTCTCCAATTTTTCCGAGTTCGTTGTGTGTTGCCATGATTTGGTTTCAGGTTTCAGGTTTCAAGTTTCAAGTTTCAAGTTTCAAGTTTCAAGTTAAGAAAAATAATATTTTAATTAGCTATTAAACTTTTACCCAAAATAAAAACACCCGCTTCTAAAACCCTATACCCAGCACCCTTCCCCCAATAAAATCTCACATCTATTATCTCAAGTCTAACATCTATTTTCTACCTTTACAAAAATGGAAAAAACCGCTTTAGAAATACAGATTTCTACCCTGCCCGACAGTGCCGGGGTGTATCAGTATTATGATAAAAACGGTAAAATTCTCTATGTTGGCAAAGCTAAAAACTTAAAAAAACGCGTTAGTTCTTATTTTACTAAAAGCCATGACAATGCCCGCACGCGGCTTTTAGTTAGAAAAATTCACGAAATAAAACACATTGTTGTCTCTTCAGAAACCGATGCGCTTTTGCTGGAAAACAACCTCATCAAAAAATACCAGCCGCGCTATAATGTGATGTTGAAGGATGACAAATCCTATCCGTGGATTTGCATCAAAAATGAACGCTTCCCAAGGATTTTCCCTACTCGCAGAATGATCAAGGACGGCTCAGAATATTTTGGGCCTTATACCAGCATGAAAACGGTGCAAACCCTGCTAGATTTAATAAAAGGACTATACCCGTTGCGAACTTGTAATTATGACCTTTCACGGGAAAAAATCAATGCCGGAAAATACAAAGTTTGTCTGGAATATCATTTAGGAAATTGCCTGGGGCCTTGTGAAGACAAGCAAAGCGAAAAAGACTATCACGACAATATGGACGCTATCAGGCAGATTGTGAGGGGAAATTTTAAAGATTCCTTGCAACGTTTCAAAACTCAAATGAAACAGTTTGCTGAAAAGCTCCAGTTTGAAGATGCTCAACGCCTGAAAGAAAAAATAGAAATTCTTGAAAATTATCAGTCAAAATCCACTGTCGTTAATCCAAAAATCAATGATGTGGATGTTTTCTCCATTGTTTCTGACGAGAGTTTTGGATATGTCAACTTTTTACAAATTTCTTTCGGTTCCATCATTAGATCACACACCATGGAAATCAAGAAAAAACTGGATGAAAGCGATAAAGAGCTTTTAGAACTCGCCATTATTGAAATCAGGCAGCGTTTCAATTCGCTTTCAAAAGAAATTTATGTGCCCTTTCCCGTTTCAGTGGGTGAAGGAATTAAAGTGCATGTCCCTCAACTGGGTGATAAAAAAAGTATTTTAGAGCTTTCCATTCGCAATGCAAAATACTACCGAATGGAGCGCTTCAAGCAAATCAAAATCACAGACCCCCACCGCCATGAAAACCGCATCATGGCACAAATGCAAAAAGACTTAAGACTGCCTGAAGAACCTCGGCACATCGAGTGTTTTGACAATTCAAATATTCAAGGTACAAATGCTGTTGCAGCCTGCGTTGTTTTTAAAAACGGAAAACCAAGCAAACAAGACTATCGCAAATACAATATAAAAACTGTAACGGGACCCGACGATTATGCATCTATGGAAGAGGTAGTTTACAGAAGGTATAAAAGATTGCTCGATGAGAAGCAACCTTTGCCACAACTCATCATCATAGATGGAGGGAAGGGTCAGTTAAATTCGGCTTTAAAGAGTTTGGACGAATTGGGCTTACGCCGAAAAATTGCTATTGTGGGCATTGCAAAAAGATTGGAAGAATTATTTTTTCCAAACGACCCAATTCCCTTATATTTAGATAAAAAATCGGAGACGTTGAAAATCATTCAGCAATTGCGTAATGAGGCTCACCGGTTTGGAATCACATTCCATCGAAAGAAAAGAAGCAACGAAGCGTTAAAAACCGAACTCGAATCCATCCCCGGAGTAGGTGAAAAAACCATTATTGACCTTTTAAAGCATTTTAAAAGTACCAAACGCATTTCAGAGGCAAGTTTTCAGGAAGTATCAAACATTGTTGGCAACGCCAGAGCTGAAAAAATTATTGACCATTACAAGAACATCAAATGAAACAAACACTTTTACTCTTAATTTCCTTATTGCTTTCAGGCTTTTCTTTTTCGCAAGAGCAGGAAGATATAAAGGTGGGATTGGTGTTGAGTGGTGGTGGCGCAAAAGGACTTGCACACATTGGAGCTTTAAAAGTGATTGAAGATGCCGGAGTGCGCATTGACTATATTGGCGGAACAAGTATGGGTGCTATCGTAGGAGCTTTATATGCATCTGGCTATAACGCCAGAGAACTGGATTCTATTTTTCATGTGATTGATTTTGACGAATTGATTCAAGACAATATTCCAAGAGCGGCTAAAACTTTTTATGAAAAAAATGATTCAGAAAAATATGCGATTTCCCTTCCATTTGATGGGTTAAAAGTATCATTTCCAACCTCTCTGTCAAAAGGACAAAATTTATTTAATTTAATTTCAAAATTAACCGGACACGTAAGTGATATCAATGATTTTTCAAAACTTCCTATTCCATTTTTCTGTATGGCCACAGATGTTGAAAAGGGAACCTCAGTAAAATTAACTGAAGGCTATTTACCACAGGCGGTGTCAGCAAGTGGGGCTTTACCCTCTATTTTTAGCCCCATCGAAGTAAACGGTCAAATGCTAATTGATGGCGGAGTAACAAACAATTATCCGGTTGATGAATTGAGGGAAATGGGGGCCGAAATAATTATTGGAGTTGATGTACAAGACAGTTTACTATCGAGAGAGAATTTAAAATCTGCGCTTGATATTTTGGTTCAAATCAATAATTACAGGACCATAAATGATATGAAGGAAAAGCGAAAAAAAACAGACATTTACATCCATCCTGATATAAAGGAATTCTCTGTCATTTCATTTGATAAAGGAGAATCCATAATCAATGTGGGTTTTGAGGAAGCTTTAAATTATAGGGAAGAATTGGAAAAACTTGCCCAAAGACAAAAATTTCAAAAACCATATAAGATTAACAAATCCATTTCAGACAGCCTTCAAATAGATGTGGTTGAAATTTCAGGAACAAAAGACTATACCCGATCTTATGTTTTGGGAAAATTAAAAATTAAAACCCCGCTTCAAACAACGTATCAACGCTTTAGTGAAGGTATAAACAATCTAAGTGCCACGGGCAATTTTAGCCAGATTAATTATTTTTTTAGTGAAAACGAAAACGATGAAAATGTTCTAAAACTTCAACTTGCTGAAACACAGTCAAGAGCATTATTAAGGTTGGGTGTACATTATGACGATTTGTATAAAAGTGCCGCTTTGGTAAATTTAACCCGCAAACGTTTAATTCAAAAAAACGATATTGTTTCGTTTGACTTTATTTTAGGCGACAACATCAGGTATAATTTTGACTACTATATTGATAAAGGGTATTACTGGAGCGTGGGTTTACGTTCACGTTATAACAAATTTAAAAAGAATGTTAACTTCAGCCTTTTCCCTCCAGATATTGCAGAAACAATTCCATCTGTTGCAAATATTGAGGTGAAGCACGAGGACATTACAAATCAGTTTTATGTTCAAACTTTATTCAGACAAATTTATTCCCTGGGGCTTGGAGCTGAACACAAAAAACTAAAATTTACTTCTGTTACTATAGAGGATATTAATGAAAATGATCGTGCTGTTTTTGAAAATACAAATTATTTTAGTGCCTATGGGTATTTGACCCTTGACAGCAGAGACAACAAATATTTTCCTAAAAAAGGAGTTTTATTTGACGGAAAATTTAACTTTTATGCCTACGCCTCAGGACTTAATGAAGAATTTGAGCCCTTTTCAATTGCTAACGCATCCCTTAGTTATACATACAGTCCCTATTCAGACTTATCATTAACCATCACTTCTCAAGGTGGTTTTAAAATTGGAGGTGAAGAAACAGTTACACTTGATTTTTTTGTGGGCGGCTATGGCTATAACAGTATTAACAATTTTGTGCATCTATTTGGTTATGATGCCATAAGCTTAAGGGGTGACACCTATCTTAAATCTTCATTAAGAGCAGATTATCAAATTTTTAAGAAAACCTATCTTTCGGCAGTCGCAAATATTGCAAATGTGGGCGATAAACTTTTTGAATCAACTGCCTGGATAGATCAAATTCCGCATAGAGGCTATGCACTTGGACTTGCATCAGACACCTTTATTGGTCCCATTGAACTTTTTTACTCGTTTTCAACAGAAACTAAACAAAGCCAATGGTATGTGAGTTTAGGCTTTTGGTTTTAATCTAAGGATTTAAAACCCGATTACCAATCCCATACTATTTCCAGAAACCTGAAAGTTTATATTCATATTGCTTTTATGAGCATATCCTTTATGTTCATTGTATAATGCAGCCGCATTTTTAGTGCGTTTAAATTTAGCTGATTCAAAGGGAATTGATATTGCTATAAGCCCTGCTCCAATTCCTGCCATTATCCATTCAGGATCACCACCTCCAATTTCTCTACCAATAGGATACCCCACAAATGCTCCTCCCAGTCCGCCAAAAACCATGCTAAAAACCCCATTTGTTCTTGCTTTTTTTATTTCCTCAAGAGCTAATGGAACTGAAGCCATAAGCTCCTGTGTCTTTCTTAATGAAAGTTGATTTTCTTCTTGGTAAACCCGTACACCGTGCCAAAAATTTTGAGTTACAATTAAAGATTGATCTTTATCTTGTGCTTGAGAAATTACAGGACTAATTCCAAAAAAAAGAAAGAGTACAAAAAAGGTTTTTGATTTCATCAGATTTAATTTATTGTAAATGTTTTTTAAAAGGGTAAAAATAATTTAAAAATAAAAACACTCAAAATAAACAGAGTAAAACTGATTGTAATTTCGGCAAACAAAAACTAGACAACTTTTACAGCCATTTTCGATACCCTTTTATTTAAGGGTACAATTATTTTTATATTAAACAAACATCTGTAAATAAAAAAAGCCAATGGTATGTGAGTTTAGGCTTTTGGTTTTAATGAAATCTTAATAAAATTCTGTTATTTTTTTCCGATATTTGTTAACTAAACAAGTCGATATGCCATTTTATCATCAATTAGGAAAAATACCCCCTAAACGCCATACTCAATTTAGAAAACCCAATGGCGAATTGTATTATGAACAACTCTTTGGCACCATAGGGTTTGACGGTATGTATTCAAATATGTACCACATTCACAGACCCACACAAGTAAAAGAAATAAAAAATCAATACAGCGCAGCACCTAAGATTGTCAACCCTAATAATATGCAATCTTACAAACTCTTTGGGTTTGACGTTGCACCGGAAAAAGATTACCTCGAAAGCCGAAAAATTTTAATGACAAACAGTGATTGCCACATCACTCTGGCTGCTCCTCAAAATAAAACACAGGATTATTTTTACAAAAACACCGACTCAGACGAGTTGCTGTTTATCCACAAAGGATCAGGTAAATTGAGAACGCTATTGGGTAATCTCGATTTTAAATATGGCGATTATCTGCTTATTCCCAGAGGGATTATCTATAAAATAGATTTTGATACCGAAGACAACCGCCTTTTTATTGTAGAATCAAGAAGACCCATTTATACGCCAAAAAGATACAGAAACTGGTTTGGGCAACTGCTGGAACACGCTCCCTTTTGCGAAAGGGATTTAAGAAAACCCGAAGAGCTGGAAAACTATGATGAAAAAGGCGAATTCCTTATCAAAGTAAAAAAACGCGATGAGATTTTTGAGATGGTTTATGCCACACACCCTTTTGATGTGGTGGGTTATGATGGGTATAATTTTCCCTATGCGTTCTCCATTCACGATTTTGAACCCATAACAGGACGCATTCACCAACCGCCACCTGTTCACCAAACATTTGAAACAGATGCTTTTGTGGTGTGCTCTTTTGTGCCCAGATTGTATGATTACCATCCACAATCTATTCCCGCACCATATAACCACAGTAACATTGACAGCGATGAGGTCTTGTATTATGTAGATGGAGACTTTATGAGCAGAACCGGAGTTAAACCCGGAAACATATCGCTCCACCCTGCCGGAATACCTCACGGTCCGCACCCGGGCACTTATGAGGCTAGCATTGGAAAAAAAGAAACCAAAGAACTTGCCGTTATGGTTGACACATTTAAACCCCTGATGCTCACTGATGAAGCAATGAAAATAGCCGATGAAACTTATTATCAATCCTGGCTGGATGAATAAAACAACAAAAAGACTAATACCATGAGTAAAGAAATAAAATCAGTTGACTACGGTCTCGAAAAGATATTTGAAGGTGCAGAAGATTTTTTACCCCTTCTTGGTACCGATTATGTAGAATTTTATGTGGGAAATGCCAAACAAGCAGCACACTTTTACAAAACTGCTTTTGGATTTCAATCCTATGCTTATTCAGGACTTGAAACAGGTAACAAAGAAAGAGCATCCTATGTGTTAAAACAGGACAAAATACGTCTGGTTCTTTCAACGCCACTTTCAAGCAAGTCTCCCATCAACCAACATATTATGAAGCACGGCGATGGCGTAAAAGTAATCGCCCTTTGGGTTGAAGATGCAACTGCGGCCTTTGAAGAAACCACAAAGCGAGGAGCAAAAGCCTTTATGCAACCCACGGTAGAAAAAGACGAGCACGGAGAGGTTGTGCGATCAGGAGTTTATACTTATGGGGAAACCGTTCATATTTTTGTTGAAAGAAAAAATTACAAAGGCGTTTTTCTGCCCGGATATAAGGAATGGAAATCAGATTACAATCCGGAACCGGTGGGATTAAAATACATTGACCACATGGTGGGTAATGTGGGCTGGGGCGAAATGAACCAATGGGTAAAGTGGTATGAAGATGTGATGGGCTTTGTCAATTTCCTTTCCTTTGACGACAAACAAATCCACACTGAATACTCAGCATTGATGAGTAAAGTAATGAGCAATGGTAATGGTAGAATAAAATTCCCCATCAATGAACCTGCAAAAGCCGCAAAAAAATCACAGATTGAGGAATATTTAGACTTTTATGAAGGTCCCGGCGTTCAACACATTGCCGTTGCAACAGATGATATCATCAAAACTGTTGCTCAGTTAAAATCAAGAGGAATTGAATTTTTACCACCACCGCCACAGGCCTATTATGATGATATTCCAAGACGACTGGGGGCACATATGGAAATTATGAAGGAAGACATCAACGAGCTTCAAAAACTTTCTATTCTTGTA
>JANSXN010000100.1 GCA_024742935.1 Flavobacteriaceae bacterium | reverse complement strand
TAAGCCATAACCACCACAGCAAGACCAAATGCAAAAGAAATTCCCAAAAGGCCTAAACCTGATAAACCGGCAATCGTGTCAACTCCCGAAACGGCTGCAGCACCACAACCAAAAAGAACCAATGAGAAGGTGCCCACCAATTCTACAATAAATTTTGTTGAAATCTTTGTTTCCATAAACTTTAATTTTAGTTAGTTAATAAAATAAAATTAATACTAATTTATTAATAATATTAGAATTTGTTCAATTAGAAACAAAAATAGTTGGATTGTCACAAATGCTACCTAGTTTTTTTCGATTCCTATTTGTCAGTATCAAGCAATTATTTACAATAATACTGTAACACATTAGTTTTTATGGTGTCTTTTTATAAACTATATTCATGAATAAATTTGTGATACGAATCTTTTTAATTAGCTTTTTGTTTTCAATAAATGGCTACACGCAATCAAAAGATTCTCTTCAAAGAAAACAGATTACAATCACTAAAATTTCTGAAAGGCCACAAATAGATGGGGTTCTTGACGATGAAGCGTGGAAAAATGCGGCAATAGCCACCGATTTTGTAGAAAGACAACCCGTTAACGGAAGACCCATTCCAGACAGTTTAAAAACCGATGTAAAGATAGTTTATGATGATTTGGGTATTTACTTTGGAGCAAAATTGTTTGACCCCAATCCTGAACTGATCCCCAGAGAATTGGTTGAACGAGACCAGATTGGCAATCAGGATTTTTTCTTTATACTTCTCAATGGTTATAATGACCGGCAACAAAGTTTGCAATTTATTATAACGGCTTCCGGCGTTCAATATGATGCAAAAATGACCAATCAAGGAGAGGATAATTCCTGGAATGCAGTATGGTACAGTGCTGTAAATATAGATGATGACGGCTGGACAGCAGAGGTGTTTATTCCCTATTCAGAATTGCGGTTTCCCGAAAAAGAGGTGCAGGTTTGGGGTTTAAATATGGAAAGGGAATTTAGAAGAGAACGCAACAGATACAGCTGGAGCCATATAGACAATACAAAAGGAAGTTTTTCTATTTATGACGGCGAAATTTATGGAATTCAAAACATCAAAACGCCGCTAAGGCTATCTTTGCAACCCTATCTTTCAACCTATGTCAATAACTTTGATGGAGAAACAGAAACCGTATTAAATGGCGGGATGGATCTTAAATATGGAATCAATGATGCATTTACATTAGATATGGTTCTCGTTCCTGATTTTGGACAAACAAAATTTGACGAGGCTGTTTTAAACCTTTCTGCTTTTGAAGTGCAATTTGCAGAACAAAGGCAATTTTTTAATGAAGGAACCGAGTTGTTTTCAAAAGGTGGGTTGTTTTATTCAAGAAGAGTGGGAGGGGTTCCGTCAGGATTTCCTGATTTGGAAGAGGGTGAAGTCATCAAAAATTTCCCGTCCCGAATTGACTTAATCAATGCTGCAAAAATCTCCGGCCGAACTTCAAAAGGTTTGGGAGTGGGTTTTTTTAATGGAATTACTAAAAACACCTATGCAACCATTGAAAATACAGAAACTTCTGAAACCCGAAAAGAAATTGTTGAACCTCTGGCAAATTACAATGTGCTTGTTCTAGACCAGCGATTTGGGGAAAACAATTCAGTAACGCTCGTAAATACTAATGTATTGAGAGAAGGTGATTTTAGAGATGCAAATGCCACAGCTTTATTATTAGACATAACAAATAAAAGCAATACATTTCGTTATTATTCCTATTTAAAAAGTAGTTGGGTATTGACCGATAGTACCAAGTTTGGCAACGCGGGGCGTATACAAGTATCAAACATTAGCGGGAAACACCGTTATACAGGGTCAATAAATTTCAGAACAAAAGACTATGATATCAATGATTTGGGATTTTCGTCAAATACCAATTTTATTAATTATTATGGATATTATGGTTATAGATTATTGCAACCCAAGGGGGCGTTCAACAATATGAACCTGAATTTTAATTTGAACTTCAACAGAAGGCTGGAGCCCGATTTGTATTACAATTATAACTTTAATTTCAATTCAAATTTTACAACAAAAGATTTTTTTGCTTTTGGTGGTGGTTTTCAAACAACCCCTTTTGGAGAGAATGATATATACGAACCCCGCACAGAGGGTAGGTATGTAGAACAACCCGCCTATTACAATCCTTGGGTATGGTTTTCAACAGATTATAGAAAACGTTTTGCGCTAGATTTGGATCTTGAAATAGTTAGTTTTGATGAAAAAAACAGGGATATCAAGAGTTTTGGAATATCACCCAGATTCCGGTTTTCAGACAAATGGAAAGCAAATGCCAGGATGAATGTTAGCTATTCAACAAACGAGCAAGGATTCATAGGAAGACAGGATGACGAGATTAATTTTGGACAAAGAGACCGCAACACAATTATAACCTCATTGGAGTCGCAATATATTTTCAACACTAAAATGGCTGCAAGCATTTCATTCAGGCATTATTTTTCTGAAGTAGATTATCATCAGTTCTATACACTTGAAAACAATGGAACGCTCACTCCAAACCCCACTTATGAAAATGTTCACAATACTTCCTACAACAGTTGGAACATAGATTTGCGTTACTCCTGGTGGTTTGCTCCCGGAAGCCAACTCACTTTTTTATACAGAAATGCAATCGACAGCTTTTTTGATGAAGCAGGCTTTGGCTTTAAAGAGAATTTTGAAAACCTATTTGAGCAGCCACAGCTGCATAGTTTTTCTATTCGGATCAGTTATTTTTTGGATTACAATAAGGTAAGAAATGTGTTTCAGAAAAATCAAGTTGATACAGAAATAGGAAGCAGGCTTCCGCGAAAAATGAATTTAGGAATGGATGGTTTTAGGTCTTAGGGATAGGTTCAATGCTTCGCCCACCATAGATTTATCGAAGGTGGGTTCAATGTTCAATGTTTCAAGGTTGTAAAATGATTTCACTTATTCCCTTCCCATTATCCTTTATTGGAATTTGCCTTGCCATCAGTAACTGCGATAAGGGAAGAAAGATGGGTACTTGGAATTTGGTACTTAGAATTTGGAATTTAATTCCTCCTTTCCGGCCTTAAAACAAAAGCAGTGGGGAAGTTTTTTTGGATTTCAAGCAACGCTCTGTCTGCTTCAAGACGCGTGCTGTAATTGCCCACCCACACTTTATAATTTGGCGTTTCATATTCAATGGTGGCAGACCAAACGGACACACTTCTGTTGTAATTTCGAATCACATTATTGGCTTCTTTTAATTCCCCATAATATAATTGTATCGTGTAACCATCAGAGATTTTATTATCTTTTGATAAATTTGATTTGAGACGAAGTAGTTCAGTAATTTTTTCATCTTGATTAATTTGCAATGCGCCCTGCTGAGAATACATAAAGCCTGCAATGAAAAATAGCGTTAGGACGAAAAAAAATTGTTTGAATTTCATTTTGAAATACCGTTTTTTGAGTAAATACAAATCTAAATGATTATAACTTAAAACAAAAGCAATTTATTATTTAGAATTAGTATAAATTATTAGTTAACGTTTACTTTCAATTCCTAAAATGGACTTAAAATGTTACTTTTGTAGGGTTATTTTGAGGGTTGATTACTTAACTCTTTTTTTTATGAGTCATAAAAAGTAAATCTATTGCCTTTATATAAAATAACAGATTGTAGATTATCAATAGCTTACGGTTAAAACAATAAGAATGGTTATCCTGTTTTAGTGTTTTACCTCATTGCAAAATAATAAATAGTTACAGATGAAAAAGGTGAAATACCCAAATCTATTGTTTAAATTTTCTTCTCTTGCATTAACAGCGTTGCTGTTAATTTTCACAAACACACTTAGCGCTCAAGAAGATGCTCCGGTTGAAACTGAAGAGCCGGCAGCTCAAGAAGTCGTTGAGCTTGCAGGTGACCCGGCTGCAGGAAGACAATTGTTTAACAGTAATTGTGCTGCCTGTCACCAAATGGACAGAAAGGCCATTGGTCCTGCACTAAGAGGAATGGCTGACCGCTATGAGAAAGAATGGTTGTACAGCTGGATTCGAAACAGTCAGGCTCTGGTTCAGGCAGGTGACCCCATAGCAGTAGCGCTCTTTAACGAGTATAACGGCTCTGTGATGCAGGCATTTCCTCAACTTACAGATAAAGACCTTGATGATTTGGTAGCATACACCAGCCAACCAAAAGCGGAGCCCGTAGTTGCAACAACCGAAGGAGGAACAGCCGCAACAGGTTCTGAAGGTGGAATCTCAAACACATTAGTCCTCGGTTTACTTATTGTTGTGATGTTGATGCTCGTCATTATGCTTTTTATGGTGAGCAATGTCCTCAAGAAAATTGCTCAGGCAAATAACGTGGTTTACCCAGACAAAGAAAAAACCACTCCCATTTGGAAAGCCTTTGTACAAAATCAATTTTTAGTGCTTGTCACTGTTGTATTTTTAATGCTTGCAGGCGCTTATTATGCTTATGGCTTTTTTATGCAGGTGGGTGTTGATCAAGGCTATGCGCCCATCCAACCCATTCACTTTTCACATAAAATTCACGCAGGCGATAACCAGATAGACTGTAATTACTGTCACTCTTCTGCCAGAAAGAGCAAGCACTCCGGGATTCCTTCCCTTAATGTGTGTATGAGTTGTCACGAAAACATCTATGAATACAATGGCGAGGTTGATTTAGCTGAAGGTTATACCAAAGAATTCTATGATGCTGAAATTCAAAAGCTTTATGCTGCAGTGGGTTGGGATGCAGAAGAGCGTGTTTATACCGGTGAAGAACAACCGGTAAAATGGGTGCGTATTCACAACCTTCCTGATTTGGCTTATTTCAATCACTCACAACACGTTACAGTAGCCGGCATTGATTGCCAAACCTGTCACGGTCCTGTAGAAGAAATGGAAATCCTATATCAATATTCGCCGCTCACAATGGGCTGGTGTATCGATTGTCATCGCACCACAGATGTTGATTTAAAAGGAAATGAATACTATGAAAAAATTCACGCCGAGCTTTCCAAAAAGTATGGTGTAGAAAAATTAACAGCTGCCCAAATGGGTGCCCTTGAATGTGGTAAATGCCACTATTAAAACTAAATTAAAGACAAATTTCAATCCAAAATATGGCATCAAGCAAGAAATACTGGAAAAGTGTTGAAGAACTGAACGAAAACAGTTCCATTGTTGAGACGCTAAAACAAAACGAGTTTGTTGAACAAATACCAACAGATGAATTTTTAGGCGACAAAGAAACGCTTGAAACTTCTCAAACAACTCGTCGCGACTTTTTAAAATATGTTGGTTTTACAACAGCAGCAGCATCCCTGGCTGCCTGTGAAGGACCGGTTATTAAATCAATCCCTTATGTGATTCACCCAGACGAAATCGTTCCGGGTCTAGCAAACTTCTATGCAACCACCATTGCAGATGGATTTGATTTTGCTTCCATATTGGTAAAAACTCGAGAAGGAAGACCCATCAAAATTGAAAACAACACATTGGCAAGTACCAATGGAAGTGCTAACGCCAGGGTTCAGGCATCTGTATTGTCACTCTATGATAAAAACAGATTGCAAGGGCCTTTAGCAGATGGAGAATCTGTTGATTGGGATTATTTTAATCCTCTAGTAGCATCTAGGTTGGATACATTAGCAGCCAGCGGCAGCGAAGTAGTTTTGTTAACACAAACCTTTGCCAGTCCTTCTACTACAAAATTGATTAAGGAATTTACCTCAAAATATTCAAACATTCGTCATGTAATATATGACACTGTTTCCAGCTCTGAAGCACTTGATGCTTTTCAAATGAAATATGGAACCAGAGGACTGGCAGATTATGATTTCGCTAAAGCGGAAGTCATCGTATCTGTAGGTGCAGATTTTCTGGGTGACTGGCAAGGTGGCGGTTATACTGCGGGCTATGCAAAAGGACGCATTCCCAAAAACGGAAAAATGTCACGCCACATTCAGTTTGAATCATTAATGACACGCAGTGGTGCCAACGCAGATAAACGTGTTGCGGTTACACCTGCTCAACAAAAAGAAGTACTAAAGGCTCTTGCCGGAAAAAGTGCCAATCTGCCTGAAAGCATTCAGGAAGCAGTTGCAAATGCAAAAAGACAACTTCAAAAAGATGGCTCAAAAGCAGTGGTTGTTTGTGGACTCATGGATGTGGAAGCACAAACAATGGCTTTGGAACTAAATGAATCGCTTGGAAGTCAGGTAATGGATACCGCCAAACCAAGAATGAACAGACAAGGCAAGTCGCAAGAGGTTCTCAATGTAATTCAAGGTATAAAATCAGGAGCAGTAAAAGGTTTAATTACAGTGGGCGTTGATCCATTGTACTCTTTCCCAAATGCAACTGAATTTGCTGAAGCCTATAAAAACCTCGATTTTACGTTAGCCTTTGCAATGCGTGAAGATGCTACAGCATCTCATGCGCAATTTGTAGCAGCAACTCCTCACTATCTGGAATCCTGGGGTGATGTTCAAATCAAAAAAGGACACTTTGCATTGTCGCAACCCACCATAAGACCTTTATTCAACACAAAGCAATTTCAAGAATGTGTGTTGTCATGGATTGGTGAAGAGAAATC
>JANSXN010000080.1 GCA_024742935.1 Flavobacteriaceae bacterium | reverse complement strand
TTGGGTGATCGACAGGGTTCATTGCTACCGGTCTTGTTCTTGGTCTTCTACCCAACCATCTGCTTCTTCCTGCTTTACCGGAAACAAGTAACTGGTGATCACTATTTGAAACAGCTCCAATTGTAGCCATACAAGTAACAAGAATTAATCTGGTTTCACCTGAAGGTAATTTTACAGTTGCAAATTTACCGTCTCTTGCCATTAACTGAGCAAATGCACCGGCGCTGCGTGCCATTGTGGCTCCTTGACCGGGTCTTAGCTCAATACAAGAGATGATTGTACCTAGTGGCACATCAGAAAGTGGCATTGCGTTTCCAATTTCAGGGGCAACATTTGCACCTGAAACGATGTTTTGCCCCACTTGCAATCCGTTTTGAGCGATGATATATCGTTTCTCTCCGTCTTGATAGTTTAATAAAGCAATGAACGCTGTTCTATTAGGATCATATTGAATTGAATCGACTGTTGCAGGTATTCCTGTTTTGTCTCTTTTAAAATCAATAATACGATACTTCTTCTTGTGACCTCCACCTACCTGGCGTATGGTCATTCTTCCGCTGTTGTTTCTACCTCCAGATCGTTTCTTCGGAGCGAGCAAACTCTTCTCCGGCTTATCAGTAGTGATGGCATCAAAGCCATTTACTACTCTAAAACGCTGACCCGGGGTAATGGGTTTTAATTTTCTTACTGACATTGTTGTCTAATTTCTAGATGTTGTTGTAAAAATCTATTGTTTCTCCTTCTGCCACCTGTACAATTGCTTTTTTATAAGCATTTGTTTTACCAGTTATGACACCCGTTTTTGTGTACTTTGTTTTTCGGTCGGGACGTACATTCATTGTGCGAACTTTAGTAACAGAAACTCCGTATGCTGATTCTATAGCATCTTTGATTTCAATCTTATTCGCCTCATTTGCAACTACAAAGCCGTAACGATTTTTGTCTTCAGCATCGCGGGTTGCTTTTTCTGTAATGATGGGTTTAATTAAGATATTCATAATTTCTATTTACTTAAGTTTTGCTCAATCCCTTCTAATGAACTTTCCAACAGCACTAAACTGTTTGCATTCAATATTTTGTAAGTACTTAATTCTGAGTTTATTACAACCTCAGTGCCTTTCAAATTGCGCGACGACAAATATACATTATTATTTAACTCTCCCAACACAAACAAGGATTTTTTGTTTTCTAAGCCTAATGCGCCAAGAAGATTTGTAAAATTCTTTGTTTTTGGTGCCTCAAAATTGAAGTCCTCTATAACATAAATTTGTTTGTCTTTAGCTTTCATCGACAAAGCCGATTTTCTTGCTAAACGCTTTAAAGTTTTATTAAGTTTGAAGGAGTAACTTTTTGGTCTTGGACCAAAAACTCTACCTCCACCTTTGAACAAAGGGTTTTTGATGTTACCAGCACGTGCAGTACCGGTTCCCTTTTGTTTTTTAATCTTTCTTGTACTACCAGCTATTTCTGCGCGTTCTTTAGCTTTGTGAGTACCTTGACGTTGATTTGCCAGGTATTGCTTCACATCTAAATAAACTGCGTGATTGTTTGGTTCTACAGCGAAAACATCCTTAGAAAGGCTTACCTCTCTACCTGTTTCTTTTCCGTTGATATCTAATACTGCTACCTTCATTATTTCTGAATTGTTACATAAGCGTTTTTATGGCCCGGAACACATCCCTTTACCACAATCAAGTTCTTTTCTGGAACGATTTTTAAAACTCTTAAATTTTCAACTTTCACTTTTCCTCCACCCATTCTTCCGGCCATACGCATTCCTTTGAATACTCTTGCAGGATAAGATGCAGCTCCAATTGATCCGGGAGCTCTAAGGCGGTTGTGTTGACCGTGAGTCGCTTGACCTACACCGCCAAAACCGTGTCTTTTTACAACACCTTGAAACCCTTTACCTTTTGAAATTCCGGAAACATCCACAAATTCCCCTTCGATAAATTGCTCTACAGTGATTGAATCACCTAATTTATACTCCTCTTCAAATCCTTGGAATTCTACGACTTTACGTTTTGCAACGGTTCCTGCTTTTTTAGCGTGGCCTTCGGCAGCTTTATTAACAGTCTTTTTGTCATCGAAACCAAGCTGAAGAGCTTCATACCCGTCAACCTCTTTGGTTCTGACTTGGGTAACTACACATGGTCCCGCCTCAATCACGGTACAAGGAATATTCTTTCCGTTCTCGTCAAAGATGCTGGTCATGCCTACTTTTCTTCCAATTAACCCAGACATATTTATTTAATTATTAATTAATACTATTTATTTGATTCTATTTAAAAAATTTCAGGGTCAAAAATACGTTCGACCCTGAATGTATTTTTACCGTTTTTCCTTCGCTCGCAGCTCCGGACATGTTTACCCGCGAAGGCGGGAATTTATCATCACACTTTAATCTCAACTTCAACTCCACTTGGCAACTCTAATTTCATAAGAGCATCAATTGTTTTTGAAGAGGAACTGTAGATATCAAGCAAACGCTTATAAGAACTCAATTGAAACTGCTCTCTTGATTTCTTGTTTACGTGAGGAGAACGCAATACAGTAAAGATTTTTTTGTGTGTTGGCAACGGAATGGGTCCGGTTACAACAGCCCCAGTGTTCTTAACTGTTTTAACGATTTTCTCAGCAGATTTATCTACCAGGTTATAATCGTATGATTTAAGTTTTATTCTGATTTTTTGACTCATCGCTCTTAAAATTAATCGTTAGATCCTTTTGCTTTTTTAATTACTTCTTCTGAAATGTTTGAAGGAGTTTCTGCATAGTGTGAAAATTCCATTGTTGATGTTGCTCTTCCTGATGATAATGTTCTTAATGTAGTGACATATCCAAACATTTCCGATAGAGGAACAGTTGCTTTAATGGTTTTTGCTCCTGCACGGTCTCCCATATTACTCACTTGTCCGCGACGACGGTTCAAGTCACCAACGATATCACCCATATTCTCTTCAGGAGTGATAACTTCAATTTTCATGATGGGTTCAAGAATAACAGATCCGGCAGCTTTTGAAGCGGCTTTATAACCCATTTTTGCAGCAAGTTCAAACGAAAGTGAATCAGAATCCACAGGGTGGAAAGATCCATCCTTAAGTGTTATCTTCATACTATCCATCTCAAATCCGGCTAGAGGACCATTTTTCATAGCTTCTCTAAATCCTTTTTCAATTGCGGGAACATATTCTTTAGGAACGTTTCCTCCTTTAATGGAGTTAACAAATTCAAGACCTAATTTTCCTTCTTCAGCAGGCTCCATTGTAAATACAATATCAGCAAATTTACCACGACCACCTGATTGTTTTTTGTAAACTTCTCTGTGGTTTGCTTGTTTTGTGATTGCTTCTTTGTATTCAACCTGAGGCTCTCCTTGGTTGACTTCTACTTTGAATTCACGACGCATACGATCTACAAGAATATCTAAGTGAAGTTCACCCATTCCCGAAATGATGGTTTGGCCTGAAGCTTCGTCTGTTCTCACAGTAAACGTAGGATCTTCTTCAGCAAGTTTTGCCAGTGCCATTCCCATTTTATCAACATCTGCTTTGGTTTTTGGTTCCACAGCAATACCGATAACGGGATCTGGGAATACCATACTTTCCAAGACAATGGGATGTTTTTCAGCAGATAAAGTATCTCCTGTTTTTATATCTTTAAAACCAACTGCTGCTCCAATGTCACCTGCTTCGATGTAATCGATTGCATTTTGCTTGTTTGCGTGCATTTGGTAAATCCTTGAAATACGCTCTTTGTTTCCTGAACGATTGTTCAAGATATAAGAACCGGCATCAAGTCTTCCAGAATAAGCACGGAAAAATGCCAAACGACCCACAAACGGATCTGTTGCAATTTTGAATGCTAGAGCCGCAAATGGCTCAGAAACGTGTGGTTTTCTAATTTCTTCTTTTTCAGTATCAGGATTTATCCCGATAATTCCTTCTTTATCAACAGGAGAAGGCAAATAGCGGCATACAGCGTCCAATAAGAATTGAACTCCTTTATTTTTAAAAGCGGAACCGGCAATCATAGGTATGATACTCATATCCATAACTGCAGCTCTAAGGGCAGCGTGCACCTCTTCTTCTGTAATGGAGTCTTCATCTTCCATGAATTTTTCAAGAAGATTTTCGTCATACCCGGCTACCTCTTCGATAAGCATAGCGCGGTATTTTTTCACCTCCTCTTTCATATCCTCAGGAATGTCAACCACGTCAAAAGTTGAACCGAAGTTATCTTCGTGCCATACAATTGCACGGTTTTTAACTAAGTCAACTATTCCTTTAAAGTCAATCTCATCTCCAATAGGAAGCACAATTGGCACTGCGTTGGAACCCAACATTTCTTTAACTTGCTTACACACGTTAAGAAAATCTGCTCCTTGACGGTCCATTTTGTTTACAAAGCCCATTCTAGGAACTTTATAATTATCAGCAAGTCTCCAGTTAGTTTCAGATTGTGGCTCTACACCATCTACTGCACTAAATAAGAAAACCAAACCATCAAGAACACGGAGTGAACGGTTTACTTCAACCGTAAAGTCAACGTGACCAGGGGTATCGATAATATTAAAGTGGTAGTCTTTTGCATCTTCAGTGGGTTGTGCGTTTTCTTTTGGAAAAACCCAGGTACAGGTAGTTGCGGCAGAAGTAATGGTAATACCTCTCTCCTGCTCTTGTTCCATCCAGTCCATAGTGGCTGCTCCATCGTGAACCTCACCAACCTTGTGACTCACTCCCGTATAGAAGAGAATGCGTTCTGTTGTAGTCGTTTTACCTGCGTCAATGTGCGCAGCGATTCCTATATTTCTTGTATATTTTAAATCTCTTTGTGCCATCGTAAATTAAAATCTAAAGTGTGAGAATGCTTTGTTTGCTTCAGCCATCTTGTGTGTATCCATACGTTTTTTAACAGCAGCTCCTTCTTCTTTGGCCGCAGATAAAATTTCTGCAGCAAGTTTCTGAGACATTGCTTTCTCATTTCTTTTTCTTGAATAAGAAATTAACCACTTCATAGCAGTTGAAATCTTTCTGTCTGGTCTGATTTGCATTGGGATTTGGAAAGTAGCTCCACCCACTCTTCGGCTTCTAACTTCTACGTGAGGCATTACATTTGATAATGCATCTTTCCAAGTCTCTAATCCCGACTTCTCATCGTTTTGTTTTTTTTCTTCTACGATGTCAATTGCATCATAAAAAACTTTGAAGGCAACCGATTTTTTACCGTCGTGCATCATCATGTTCACAAAACGTGTAACAAGTTGATCATTGAACTTTGGATCTGGTAAAAGCGGTCTTTTTTTGGCCTGTCTTTTTCTCATGTCTTCTCTTTAAAAGTTGTTAATTACTCTTTGGGCGTTTTGCACCGTATTTAGACCTGCGTTGTGTTCTACCTGCAACACCAGCGGTGTCTAAGGCGCCACGAACGATGTGGTATCTAACTCCCGGCAAATCTTTTACCCTTCCACCTCTAACCAATACTATCGAGTGCTCTTGTAAATTGTGACCCTCACCGGGTATGTAGGCGTTTACTTCCTTTCCATTGGTCAATCTAACCCTTGCAACTTTACGCATTGCAGAGTTTGGTTTCTTTGGAGTGGTCGTATATACACGCGTACACACACCTCTTCTTTGAGGACACGATTCTAAAGCAGCCGATTTACTCTTCTTGGTTATTTTGGCTCTTCCTTTTCGTACTAATTGTGAAATTGTTGGCATATATAATATTTGTTACTAGAATATAATAAAATAATCCCCTATTTTTAGGGTTGGCAAAGGTAGAAATAAATCTTAATTAATCAAATCTTAATTCATTAATTTTCAAATAAGTCTTTTTTTATTTTATTCTTTGCACGAAAAGGGCTTAACTTTCGTTTAAATACAACATTATATCCTTACCATTGAAATCCTATTTACATCTAATATTATACCTATATATATATACACTTTTTTCAGTAAGTGTATTCAGCCAAAAATTACATCTTAAACTTGTGGGTATTGACAGTACAGAAACTGCTGTTTTGGAATCAAAAATTACAGCAACCACTTTCTCTGATTTCCAAAGCTTGGAATCGGCTATTGATACTTTAAAATCCGGTCTTGAAAATTCAGGATATATTGAGTCTGAAATGGTGGCATTTTCAAAGTCTTCAGATAGCAGCTATTTGGCTCAATTTGAACTAAACACACTTTATGAAAAAATCATAGTAAATAATATAGAAAACCTCAAAAGTTTTGGAATCACAAAAAGAGAGCTGGAAAATATCTCCTTAAATTCCACCTCAAATGAAATGACTATTGATTTCAAAAATATTCAGACTGTTTTAAAATACCTGAACTCCCGACTTAGTGAAATGGGAGACCCGTTTGTGATTCTTGAACTGGAAAATCTAATGCCCTCAAAAGAGTTTAAAAATACGCTTTTGGCAAATCTGACTATTACATCTCAAAAGAAACGAAATGTCACCGCAATACAAATTAAAGGATATGAAAATTTTCCAAGGGCATTCTTACGTTACAGCATTGGCCTTAAAGAAGGCATGCTGTTTCAACAACAAAAAATAAATCAACAAAGTTTGCTCTTGGAAAACCTTGGTTTTGTAAAAAATACAAAGCCTCCAGAAGTACTTTTTACTAATCAAGCAACTGAGGTATATCTGTATCTCGAAAAAGTTCCAAACAACAACTTTGATGGAATCCTGGGATTTGCAACAAATGAAGAAACAAATAAAATAGAATTAAATGGATATCTCAATTTAGTTTTGAGCAATAATCTAAATTTTGGTGAAGAATTAAATATACAATACAGAAACGACGGAAACCTTCAAGAACAATTTGAAGTGGCATTAGAATTACCTTACCTTTTTAAATCACCGGTTGGTATGGAAATGGGATTGAGTCTTTTTAAACAGGACAGTACCTTTTCAATCGTAGAAAAAAACATTCTTACAACCTATAGATTTGACACTAAAACAAAAGTTTTTGCCGGATACAAAGATTATGAGTCAACGAATTTATTGGATGAGCAACAAGCGGGAGGATTCATTCAGGATTATATGTCACAATTTTTTGTGTTTGGCGGCGGCTACGTCAATTCACAAAATAGCCTGTTATTTCCATACAAAAGTCAGGTATTACTAAAGAACGAGTTAGGAAAAAGAGAAACCGCCAACTCTGTCACCCCACAATATAAAGTAGATTTAAAAGTAAATCACATTTTCAATCTTAATAGTATAAATAGTTTTTATTTAAATAACAATACGCGTTTTTTATCTTCAGAAAATTATTTAACCAATGAATTGTTCCGATTTGGGGGGATTAACAGCATTAGAGGTTTTGACGAAAACAGTATTGAAGCTTCATTAGTAAGTGTTTTAAACACAGAGTATCGGTTTTTATTAAACCTTAACACCTATCTACATTCTATAATTGATATCGCCTATTTTGAAAATGATATTTTGGATTTAAAGAGCCAAATTTATAGTTTTGGGTTTGGTATGGGACTGAGAACCAATGCAGGTATATTTAAATTTGAACTTGCTAATGGAACTTTTGAAGGGCAAGACTTTGAATTTTCTAACACAAAGCTTCAGATTAGCTTAAAATCCAGATTTTAAATACTCATAACATTCTCTTAACCTTAAATTTAAAAAAAAAACAAATTTTCATTACAAAAAGTTGTTTTATTAAGTTTTTATTAAGACTTTTGGCATTGGCTAATTCAAATAAATTATAAAAATGAGAACAAAGTTTAGTGGAATTTTAACGCTATTATTGGCGTTTACCGTGCAACTAACGTTTGCACAACAAACAATCTCAGGTACAGTGACCGATGATATTGGTCTCCCGTTACCAGGGGTTAATATTGTAATCAAAGGGACAACTACAGGTACCCAGTCTGACTTTGATGGAAATTACACCATCAATGCCAATGTGGGACAAACCTTAGTTTTTACCTATGTAGGTTTTGCAACTCAGGAAAGAGCTGTTACTGCCTCCACAACAAGAATCGATTTACAAATGCAGGCGGGTGAAGAACTCACTCAGGTCATTGTAACCGGTTTTTCGATTGCACGAGAAAAGAAAGCTCTCGGTTATGCCGTGAGTGAAGTTGCTTCCGAAAGTATCGAGCAGCGCTCTGAGGGCGATGTTGCCAGAGTACTTTCAGGGAAAAGCTCTGGTGTTGTAATCAACAACACAAGTGGTATTTCTGGATCTGCAACAAACATTAACATTAGAGGTTACAACTCGATTAGTGGTAGTAACCAACCTCTTTTCATTGTTGATGGTGTGCCAATTTCCAATGACACAAACACTGTAGGTAACTTTTTAGTTGGTAACAGTGGTTCCAGTCGTTCTTTGGATATTGACCCAAACAACATTGAAAGTATTTCAGTACTTAAAGGTTATAGTGCAGCTACACTATATGGTTCTGAAGGAAAAAACGGGGTAATCCTTATCACTACAAAAACAGGAACAAGCAAAGATGCTGTGAAGAAAACTGAAATCACAGTCATTCAATCTGTTTTTAACAACGAGATTGCATCTTTACCTGAATATACTAAATTGTATGGTAATGGTTTTGACCAGTCGTTTGGTAACTTCTTCAGTAACTGGGGCCCCGGGTTTCACGCTGAGGGGCTTGGTGGGTATTTAGATCCTACTAGTAACATCAATCCAGATGGTACTTTCCCTCACCCTTATGACAGAGCCGGTCTTGCCGATGTATTTCCACAGTTTCAGGGAGCAACATTACCTTGGATACCTGTAAAAGATCACGTAAAAGACTTTTTCAGATCAGGACTTGCTTTAAACACTTCTGTAGCAATTGCAGGAAGTTCAGAAGATGGAAAAATGAACTACAGCTTTAACTATGGTCGCCTTGAAGATGAAGGGTTTACTCCCGGAAACAAAACTTCAAGAGACAACTTTAGTTTGGGTGGTAGAGCTCAATTATCAAATAAGTTTTCTGTGAGTGGTACTTTTAACTTCTCTATTACAGACTTCCAAACTCCACCGGTAGCATTTAGTAATGGTTCATCTGCACAAAATGGTTTATCAGTTTTTGGTGATTTATTTTATACACCAACAAACTTACCTTTAATGGACTTACCATTCCAAAATCCTGTTACTGGTCAAAGTGTTTACTACAGATCTGATGATCGTATTGTAAACCCTAACTGGACTGTAGCAAACTCTTATATAAATCAAAAGACCAATCGTTTCTTTACATCAAGTTCATTGAACTATGAAATTAACGAAAACTTGAACATTTCTTACCGTTTAGGTTTGGATACTTATTCAGAAAACACTACTCAAGCTACAAATCGTGGTGGTGGTTTTCCTGCTTCTATTGATTTAGGACAATACAGAACCTATAACTCTACTAATACTATTTGGGATCACAACATTATGTTAACCGGTAGTTATTCCTTAACTGATGATTTAGGACTTAACTTTACTGCGGGTGCAACTTCAAAATATGAAAGATTTGACCGTTTTGGTGTAAATAGTGAAGACCAAATTGTTTTTGGTGTATTTAGACACTTTAATTTTAGAACACAAGCTTCTACAGCTGAGGCAACTTTCTACAAAAATATTGTAGGTCTTTATGCCCAAGCAGATTTTGATTTCAAAAACTATTTATACTTAAACTTATCTGCCAGAAATGACTGGGTTTCAAATCAAATTGAAAATGATAAACTATACCCAAGTGCCAGTTTATCGTTCTTGCCTTCAGTTGCATTTCCAGGCATTAGAACTACAAACGGAATTAATTACTTAAAAGTAAGAGGTAGTTTTGGAACATCTGCAGGTTTTGCAAGTGGTTTCCCGGTTGCCAATAACTTAAACTTAATTTCACAGTTCTTCAACGATGGTGGTACAGATGATATTTCAAATACAACTTCATCTGTGTTAGGTAACCCAGGTTTAAAACCTGAGCTTTATGAAGAAATCGAGGTTGGTTTTGAATCTCGTTTCTTAGACAACAGATTGTCCTTAGACTTCTCTTACTATGACAGAACAACCAAAGATTTGATTACTTCAAGACCTCTGGATCCCTCTACAGGTTTTACCAGTACTCAAGTAAACGTTGGTCAATTAGAAGGCTATGGATTTGAAATTGACTTAGGATTAAACCCTGTGCGCAATGAAGGTACCGGTTTTAACTGGGACATCAATGCAAACTATACTAAGTACAGAACAACTGTAATTGATTTAGGAGAGGATTTTGAAGAAGGTGCCAGTTTAGGTATCTCAGGATTTACAGATTTAGGTAACAGAGCTTACGAAGGTCTTCCTTTTGGTACCATTGCCGGAACTCAAGTTGCCAGAGATGAAAATGGAAACCTTTTAGTTGATGCAACAGGTAATTACCTTTCTGAAACAGGTGTGAACCCAATTGGTGATGCTACTCCAGACTTTATCGTTAACGCTTCAAACAGTATGAAATGGAGAGGATTTAACTTTAACTTCTTGATAAGCTACCAGCACGGTGGAGATATTTTCTCAAACACCATTGGTGGTCTGTTGGCAAGAGGTATTACTAATGATACAGACGATCGTTTAAACACCTTTATTTTACCGGGTGTAAAAGAAGATGGAACACCCAATGATGTTCAATTGAATGCATCTGCATACTACTTTGACAACATTGGATTTGGTCCTACTGAATTAAGAATTTATGATGGTTCTGTAATACGTTTGAATGAAGTATCCTTAGGATATGATTTCCCTAAAAAGTATTTAGAGAAAACTCCATTTGGTTCAGTTACTTTTACAATAGCAGGTTATAACCTCTATTATGACGCAATCAATACTCCAGACGGTATCAACTTTGACCCTAACGTAATTGGTGTGGGTGTTGGTAACGGTAGAGGTCTTGATTTCTTGAACGGTCCTAGTGGAAAACGTTATGGATTCACAGTTAAAGCATCATTCTAAAAAAAATAAAACAATGAAAAAATTAAAAATATTTATACTGGCCAGTTTGGGTCTCTTTATGTTCAACTCGTGTGAAACCACCGATTTGAATTTGACAGAAAACCCCAATGCGCTTACGCCAGATCAAGCTGATATCGAC
>JANSXN010000130.1 GCA_024742935.1 Flavobacteriaceae bacterium | reverse complement strand
TGGGGTATTACATTGGCTATACTCTATATGAAACCGTTGGAGAATGGATCATCCAAACATATCATCTTCAAAATGCCTTTGCTAAATTTCAAACCAGCTTTAACAAATGGGGTTTCTGGATTATCGCTCTTAAAGGATTAACACCCATCCCTTATAAAGTTGTCACCATTTTTAGTGGTGTAGCAAAACTCAATATGGGCATTTTTTTAGGCGCTTCCATTATGGCACGATCCTTTCGCTTTTATATGGTAGCTGCCGTATTAAAGTATTGTGGTCCACAAATGCGGGAATACATCGAAAAAAATTTAACTCTGATGACAATGCTCGTTTTTATCACTATTATTGGCGGTTTTATTATTTTGGCATATCTCTAATTCATGAGAGAGATTAAATAAACTTTGACTTTTTGTCAGATTTAACATAAAATCCGCAGCATGGTTTTTATTATTTGAAAATGTTAAAAGGAAAAATGATGACATCTGAACCAGCCATTAAGGCACACAAACCTGAATTTTCTAAAATTCGACAGGCTCTCTTCCCTATTTATACAGAAGAGTTAAGGAAATTTTTGCCCATTGCATTTATTATGCTGTGCATTCTTTTTAACTATACAGTTCTGCGAAACACAAAAGATTCCTTAATTGGTACTGCTGCAGGGGCTGGTATTGAAGCTATACCCTATCTTAAAAGTATTTTTGTTATGAGTTCGGCCATTGCATTTGTGGTTCTTTATACAAAACTCAGCAATATGTTTTCTGCAGAAAAGCTATTCTATATTTTAACATCAACTTTTCTGATTTTCTTTGGCGCCTTTGCCCTTGTAATCTATCCAAACATTGGGTCACTGCACCCCGATCTTGACACAGTGCATGCGCTTCAGAATGACTTTCCGCGCATTCGATTTCTTTTTTCCGTGTGGGGTGTGTGGACGTATTCTTTATTTTATGTCATGTCAGAACTCTGGGGAAGCGTGATGGTGTCTTTGTTGTTTTGGCAATTTGCCAACGAGGTCGTTCGTTCTGATGAAGCCAAACGATTTTATCCAATCTTTGTCTTAATTGGCAATATTGCCCTTATTCTCTCTGGAGAAGCCGTTGAGCGCCTTTCCTCTATTCGAGATAGCCTACCAGCCGATGTAGATGCTTGGGGTGTTTCTTTGAATTATCTGATGACACTGATCGTTACTATGGGTGTTTTATGCATGATCACCTATCGTTGGTTGACAAAGAATGTTCTAACTGACCCAAAATACTACGATGCTGCTGGCCCCAAAAAGGAAAAGAAAAAGAAGCCTAAAATGGGTGTCATCGATAGTTTTAAATATGTTTTTTCCAATCCTTATATTGGTTTGATCGCTCTTTTAGTCCTCAGCTATGGCATGTCTATCAACCTCATCGAATTGATCTGGAAAAAACAAATTTCTTTACAATTTGCTGGTGATACCAATGCATTTAATGCCTTTATGGGAAGTTTTTCAAAATGGACTGGTATCGGCACAATTGCAATTATTTT
>JANSXN010000020.1 GCA_024742935.1 Flavobacteriaceae bacterium | reverse complement strand
CAATCGTAGGTACGGTTGTCAAAGTCATATATCTTATATGAGTAAACAAATCGGTTCCAGCCATCGCAGGTGCCAGATTAGTGGTATCGCTCAAAGGCGAAAGCTTATCTCCAAAATAAGCCCCTGAAAGAATCGCTCCGGCTGTCATACCTAAGGAAATATCGAGCGCACTAGCAATGCCAATTAAAGCAATACCCACAGTGGCTGAAGTCGTCCAGCTACTTCCGGTTGCAACTGAAATCACACAACAAATTACAACACAAGAAGCTAAAAATATCGCCGGACTCAACACTTGCATTCCATAATAAATCATCGTTGGTATAATACCACTCACCATCCAGGTGCCGGCTAAAGCTCCCACCATCAACAAAATAAGTATGGCGGTTGAAGTGGACTTTACATTTTCAGCTACAGCCTCCATCATTTTTTCAATGGAAATTTTATTGAAATAACCCACTATTGCAGCAATGGCTCCTCCAAGTAATAAAATAAACTGATTACTTCCCGCCAAAGCATCATCGCCAAAAGCATAAAAAACATTGTAAAAAAGCATGCCAATCAAGGCAACTACAGGAATCATTGCTTCCCAGATATTCAATTCCTTATTTGAACTCACGTCACTTTTTATATTGACATTACTTTTATCTTTCATATTGGGTCGGTTAATTTTGAATTGTAATGTTACAACTTTGAAAAGAAAATTGCAAGAAGCTCTTTATGATTGGATGAAATAAGTTTACATTTGGTTAAAAAAAAAGACTTTTGATAGCACATCAAAAGCCTTTTTAAACGAGTTCTATTTGTAATTTTTGAACTTTAGAAAACCCCAACAGCCTTCATACATTTTTTCATTTCCAGGTAAGTGCGTTCTATATCATTATCCAAACCAATAGAGAACCTGATTAATCCATCAGTCAAGCCCATTTCAGTTTGTTCGTCTTCAGGAATTTCTGAAGATGTCGAACTTCCGGGAGCACTAAACAAAGTTTTGTAAAAGCCTAAACTCACAGCAAGGTAGCCAATGTTTTCTTTTTGCATTAATTCCATCAATTCATTGGCTTTGTCTAGACTGCCCACATCAATAGTGAGCATACCACCATAACCATATTCTTTGTGCATCATGGAGGTAAACAACTCATGACTTGGGTGTGACTTCAAACCGGGATACACCGTCTTTATTCCGTCTTTTTCAAATCGCTCTGCAAGATACAAGGCATTGTGACTATGCTGTTTCATTCTAATGTGGAGCGTTCTCATATTCTTTAAAATAGAAGCAGCTCGCAGGCTGTCCATAGAAGCACCCAATAGCATACAGGCACCGTCGTTTACGTTTCTAAGGTTATCGATGAGTTCCTGAGTTCCGCAAACAACACCGCCCATAGTATCACTGCTTCCGTTGATAAACTTTGTCAAACTATGAATCACCATATCTGCTCCCAGTTGTTTTGGTGAAACCGAAAGCGGTGAGAACGTATTATCAACCACCAATTGTAAGTTGTGTTTTTTAGCAATTTTTGAAAGTGCAGGGATATCTGCTACTTCAAGCAAAGGATTGCTCACCGTTTCACAATACAATATTTTTGTTTTTGGAGTGATGGCGGCTTCAATCTCATCCAGTTTTGTAATGTTCACAAAAGTCGTGTTGACCTGAAAGCGAGGAGCAAAATTTTTAAGAAACGCATAGGTACCTCCATAAATCGTTCTGCTGGAAACCACGTGATCACCGGCACCGCAGAGTTGCATAATCACGGGTGTGATGGCACCCATACCGGTAGCAGTGACATTGGCGGTTTCAGTGCCTTCCATCGCAGCAAGTGCTTGTCCCAAATAAAGATTGGAAGGGGAGGAGTGGCGCGAATACAAATAACAACCGTCTGCATTGCCTTCAAAGGTGTCAAACATGGTCTTTGCTGAAAGAAAAGTATAGGTAGAGGAATCTGAAATGGAAGGATTCACACCTCCAAATTCACCAAAATACTGTAAATCCTGAATGTTGTTTGCGGGTTTGAATGTCATAATCTTTGTTTCGCTACAGCGAAAATTTTAAATGAATAATTTATTTTTTACAACTTCAAACTTACTGAAGACTAGTTTAAATGTCAATGATATGTGTCATATTTAGATTATAATTCTAAAATATATTGAAAAATTAGATTTAAAATTGTTTATTTGTTCGAAATACAATTTTTAACCGAAAGAAAATCCCCTTGTGATGATAGATGCTATCGATAAAAAACTCATAAAATTACTTCAGGAAAACAGCAAACAAACCAATAAAGAACTCTCTTTGCAACTCAATCTTTCTGTAACTGCCGTTTATGAACGCATCAAAAAACTAGAAAAAGCTGGTATTATTCAGCGGTATGTTGCTGTAGTAAATAAAGAAAAAGTTGATAGAGGCTTTGTGGTCTTTTGTCAAATCAAGCTGGTTCTACATACCAAAGAATACCTCACTAAATTTGAAAATGAAGTGATTGCTCTTCACGAAGTGATAGAATGTTACCATATTAGCGGTGAGTATGATTACTTACTTAAAATTTTGGTAAAAGACATGGCAGCCTTCAGAGAGTTTATGGTTACAAAGCTCACCACTTTAAAACATATTGGCAGTACACAAAGCTCTTTTAGTATTAACGAAGTGAAGTGTGAAACTGCTTTAAGGGTTTGATTTTTTCAATAATTTAAGCTGTTTTTATCAGTACTATAATCATAATTCTGTTTTGTAATTTGTACTTTTGTATTCCAATTTTAAAACTACATTCATGAATTCATATGACGTTGCCATTATAGGTTCAGGACCCGGAGGGTATGTCGCAGCCATTCGCTGTGCTCAACTGGGAATGAAAACTGCAATAATTGAAAAATATCCCACTCTGGGAGGCACTTGCCTCAATGTGGGCTGTATTCCTTCCAAAGCGCTCCTTGATTCTTCTCATCATTATGAAGATGCATTAAAGCACTTTAAAGACCACGGTATCGATATTCCCGGAGATATTAAGTTGAATTTTAAGAGAATGATTGAACGCAAACAGGATGTGGTTGACCAAAATACAAAAGGCATCGTCTATTTGATGGACAAAAATAAAGTGGACGTTTATGAAGGCTTGGGTTCTTTTAAAGATGCAACCCACGTGAACATCAAAAAAAATGATGGAAAAACGGATACAATCGAAGCAAAAAATATCATTATAGCAACCGGCTCAAAACCGGCTTCCTTGCCTTTTATCAAAATTGATAAAAAGAGAATCATTACTTCTACAGAAGCGCTTTCACTAAAGGAAGTCCCAAAGCATATGATTGTAATAGGTGGCGGAGTGATTGGTTTGGAATTGGGTCAGGTGTATCGTCGTTTGGGTGCTGAAGTCACTGTGGTTGAATATATGGACCGCATACTGCCCACAATGGATAGCTCACAAAGTAAGGAGCTTACCAAAGTCATGAAAAAGCAAGGGGTTAAATTTCTCCTTTCGCACAAAGTAAATGGCGTTTCAGTGAAAGGAAAAGAGGTGACCATTACCGCTAAAGATAAAAATGATAAAGACGTTAAATTAACAGGAGATTATTGCTTAGTATCTGTGGGAAGAAGACCTTTTACAGACGGACTCGCAGTAGATAAAGCCGGAGTGAAAGTAACTGAAAGAGGTATGATAGAGGTCAATGACCATTTGCAAACCAATATCAAGAATGTTTATGCCATTGGCGATGTGGTGCGAGGTGCCATGCTCGCTCACAAGGCAGAAGAAGAAGGCGTTTTTGTAGCAGAAACCATTGCCGGACAAAAACCGCACATCGATTACAATTTAATTCCCGGCGTTGTTTATACCTGGCCTGAAGTGGCTTCAGTAGGTAAAACCGAAGAGGAACTCAAAGAAGCCAAAGTGGAATACAAAGTGGGTCAATTCTCTATGAGAGCATTGGGAAGATCACGTGCGAGTGGTGATATGGACGGATTTGTAAAAATCCTGGCCGATAAAACAACAGATGAGGTTCTTGGCGTGCATATGGTAGGTGCCCGTGTAGCCGATTTAATAGCAGAGGCCGTTATAGCGATGGAGTTTCGCGCAAGCGCAGAAGACATTGCCCGTTCTAGTCATGCACATCCCACCTATGCAGAAGCTGTTAAAGAAGCTGCATTGGCTGCAACCGCAGACAGGGCTTTGCATAGCTAATATCTATTGAACATAAATTTACCAACACCTGGAAGGATTATAAATTCTTTCGGGTGTTTTTTCTTGCAATTAAGTTTACCTTTTTTTAATTATTCCTTAAATAGGAATGTGAGGTTCTTTTGTATTTTGTAAGTGTATTTTGATTCATTTTAAGATTTCAGGACTTTAATTTCAAAAAAATAATAACCAATGTATAAATTCTTCTTCATTATGTTTAGTACTTTTATTTTAACAGCACAAGATCATTCTGATTTAAAAATAATGCCGGTTCAAAAAGACAAATATGAATTTGATTTGCAAGGGCATCGTGGCGCAAAAGGTCTTGCTCCTGAAAATACCTTGCAAGCATTTGTAAAAGCATTTACCTTGGGAGTGAATACGCTTGAAATGGATGTTGTGATTACCAAAGACAAACAGGTAGTAATATCACATGAACCCTGGATGCATTCATCGATTTGTAAACAACCTAATGGGTCTCTTATCGCCGAGAAGGATCAAAAATCTTTTAATATCTTTCAAATGACCTATCAAGAAGTGAAACAATTTGATTGTGGATCGCTCTTTTTGAAAGAGTTTCCTGAACAGGAATTGTCTTTTGCACAAAAACCACTCCTTAAAGATGTTTTGCAGATGATGGACAGTCTAGCCAAAAACCACGGAAGAAAAATTAAATACAATATCGAACTCAAAAGTCTTCCTGAAGGCGATGGTATTTTTCATCCGAAGCCAAAAGAATTTTCAGATCTGGTAGTAAATCTAATTTCTTTTGAAACCAATTTAGAACGAGTGAGTTTACAAAGTTTTGATTTTAGAGTTCTTCAATACTTGAATAAAACCTATCCAGACATTGCTCTTGCAGCTTTGGTTTATGAAGAACCTTTTGAAGAAGCCCTAGAACGATTGGGTTTTACACCTGCTATTTACAGCCCTTATTATAAACAAGTGGATAAAAAGCTAATCAAAAAAGTACATTCACTAGGAATTAAAATCATTCCCTGGACCGTCAATGAGCTTAGCGATATGAAAAGCTTGCTCAAACAAGGTTTAGATGGGCTCATAACCGACTATCCTGACCGTGCAATTTCTTTGAAAAAATAGAGGTGTTTTAAATTAAAAACCCCCTTGGAAAACCAAAGGGGTTAAGGCATCATAAATTAACTAACACTAAAATGAGTACCCAATTCCTGCATTGATCATAAAGGGAGCTCCCGGTCTTAAACCAGCCGGAAGTCTTGCAACTTCATAAGCACTATCAAATACGTTATTTATATTGGTGAATATAGTTACGCGTTCAGAATAAAAATATTTGGCAGAGAGGTCAAGTATAAAATTACTTCCAATTTCAAATTCTTTAGGGATTGTTCCTGTACCGGCTTGAGTTCTCAATGCATCTGTGTAGCGACCGCTCAAGCTGAAATTAAACATTGAGTTTTCTAATGCGGCTGTAATATTGAATTGGTTTTTTGCGATATACGGAATCTGGTCACCATCTGAAACTTCTCCAAATATACCCACCGTGCTCTCAAAATCTGTGTTGAATTTTGCATCTGTTAAGGTATAAGAAATTGTGATAGGTAGTTTTAATTTACCTGGGCCGGCTTGCAAAACATCATAATTTAGTAAAAATTCAATTCCTTTAACCAGTGCTTGACCTGCATTGAATTGATCAAGACTTCCTGTCCCACCTGATGCAGCGAGGTCACTTCCCAATAGATTGTCATAATCGTTGTAGTAACCCACGAGTTCACCACGTAAACCTTTATAATCAAAACGAGTTCCCAACTCAATGTTTATACTTTCTTCGGGTTTACTTCCCACTGTGTTGCTAGGTGGAGCAAAACCTTTGTGAACACCGCCAAATAAGGAGAAGTCGTTAGAAAATTTATAGTTTGCTCCAATTCCGGGAATCCAGACATCTACTTTATTTTCTCTTGTCGAAAGCTCAATGCCTGTTCTGTTTGGATCATTTGTGCCATAATCATTTCGCGTAAGCGTTATATTTTCATAACGCAAACCGGGAGTCAATGTTAGTCCGTTAAAAGTTATTTTATACAATGCATGAGCTGCGATGGCTTCAGCTCCAGAAATACGATTTGCATCACTTCCTTTGGTTGCCACTGTTGTGCGAATCATTTCCCGGTTTTGAATAGCAAATTTATCTTTCCATTGAAAACGGTCTTCTTCATCCTCATGATATCGAAGTCCAATTTCAAGGTCTTGATAAAAAGTATTGCCAAAACTGAATGTAGCGACAGATTGTATTCCCTTGGCATCATAAGCCCTGTTGTTTGCTTTTACACCAAAAACGTCATCAGGTGTATTTGAATTGCCCAACAAAGCATTGTATTCATTTGGAAAATCATCAGGTCGTGCTAAAACATTGGCAATCGATACCCGTCCGTCTAAATCTACATCATCCAGTTTATACCAATTCCTTTTGAATTTATTATGGTAGGCTGTGGTTCTTACTTTCACATTTTGAGCGGGCTTTATTAAGTGATCGACTTGAAACTGCCAGTGCTCGGTATCCATTCTATCAGCTGCAGAGGCAATGTAACGGCGATATGGATTGGCATCATAATCATCTTGGGTTAAACCCAAATAAGTTTCATTGGACACTTCTTCAGAATATTGAATTTTAAACTGAAGTGATTGAAAAACTTTGGCATCTGTGTTTGTGTTCAAACGAAATTTTCCCAAATAATCACTTTTATCAAAACCGGTATTTCCCCCACCATCAATACTTTTAAATCCGTCTGAATTGTAATTGTAATATTGAGTTACAAATCCAAAGTTTTCACGCGAGTCGCCAATTGTTGCTTCTGTGCTTCTACTGTTGTAATTTCCGTAAGAAAATTGTGCATTACCCGAAAAGTCATTGGGAATTGACTTTGAAACAAAATTAATAGCACCCCCTGTTGTATAAGGTCCATATTGAATCTGGCTACTTCCTTTCAGAACTTCAATGGCTTCAATGCGACCCACGGTAGGAAAGTAGTAAGCAGCCGGGGCACTGTATGGCGCAGGAGCGATTAATACACCATCTTCCATTAAGGTAATTTTTGAACTTCTTTCAGGAGAAGTTCCTCTTAAACTTATATTGGGGCGTAAACCAAATCCATCTTCTTCAAAAAGATTGACACCGGGAACGGCTCTTAAAACTTTATTGACATCTGTGTAGCCAAATTGCTGTAAATCCTGAGGAGATAAATAGTAAGCAGAACCGGTTCTGTTCTTTACTTCAAATTTACTTCCCAGAATGTTACTGGATAAAATTATTTCATTGAGGGTTTCGGGTTCTTTATTTTTTTTAATAGTGTCGTTTACAGTTTCTACTTGTGCAAATCCTGAAGAAGATAGAAGTGCAGCACTCACAAAGGCTAGTAATTTGTTCATTGTTTTTATTTAGACTTGTTATAAATAATATTTATTTTCAAGCGCAAAAATAAAACCAAAGAATTGATTGACCAAGGTTATTTAGATTAAATTTAAATAGCAAATGTGTTAAAATTTGTAAGTATTTCATTTTGAAATAGCTCCAATAAAAAAGTCTGCTTAAAAGCAGACTTTTATTATTTTAGAATACTTTAATGAGGCTTACTCCAAATTAAAAACATCATTAGCAGGGTTTATATCGGCTGTAATTTTATCAGGGTCTATTTGTATTTGTTTTAATTTTTTATCTGTTTTTAGCAAATATATCCAGCGGTTGCCTCTTTGCCAAACTTCTACAGGGAGTTCTTTTCGTTCTTTGCTGCCATCTTCATAAGTGGCTTCAAACTTTAGAGGAAACGGAAACCCTTTATTTACAAAGGTTAGTAAATAATCACTTCCCACAGCATCAATAGCTTCTATCCCAAGGTCAATATTATCATTGCTATAAAACCAGTGTTTCCAGAACCAATTTAAATCTTCACCTGAGACGTTTTCCATGTGATTGAAAAAATCATTGGGTTGTGGGTGCTTGTATGCCCAAGCTTCTGTATATGACTTGAATGCATTATCAAAACGTTCCGGTCCAAGTATATATTCTCTTAACATGAACAGACCATAAGCAGGTTTGTAGTATGCGGTCATACCCAGATTACTACTTTGAACAATATCTGGGTGTGTAGAAATGGGTTCTCTGTTTGGGTTTTGATTATAGGCCACAATAGCTTCTCTTCCAAGTCTAGCGGGGTATTCGCCATTATTGAATGCTTTTGTGCTGTAATAATTAATAAATGAGTTAAAGCCTTCATCCATCCAAACATGTTTTTTCTCATTGGATCCCACAATCATAGGATACCACATATGGCCCCATTCGTGATCAGTTACTCCCCAGAGTCGTGCACCTTTTCGGTTGTAACCGCAAAAAGAGACACCCGGATATTCCATACCTCCCACATTTGAGGCTACGTTTACAGCTGCAGGATATGGGTAAGGATACCATTTGTTTGAATAAAATTCAATGGATGCTTTTGTGTATTCTGTAGAGCGTTCCCAGCCATTGTCTCCATTACTTTCAGGAGGATAAGCAGACTGCGCAATTGCTTTTTTTCCACCAGGGAGATTCATGCGAGCGGCATCCCAGATAAATGCTCTTGAAGTGGCAAAAGCAATGTCTCGGGTATTTTCCATCTTAAAGTGCCAGGTGATTTTACCGCTTTGTTTGGGTCTGGTAAATTGAGTATTTCCAACTTCTTCCGGCTTGATAATGTGAATTGTTTTATCACTTTTCTCAGCTTGACGCATTCTGTTTTGGAGTGCTACGGGTAAAACTTCTTTTTCATTTTGAAGTGCTCCTGAACCCACCACAATGTGGTCATAGGGGACAGTTACTTTATAATCAAAGTCACCATAACCCAAATAAAACTCTCCTGCTCCAAGATAGGGTTCGGTATTCCAACCAAGCACATCGTCAAAGACTGCTACTCTAGGGTACCATTGTGCCATCGAATAAACAGTCCCCTTTTCAACATCAAGTCGGCCCATTCGGTCAAGACCTTTTCCTGGGATTTTATAGCTAAAGTTCATACTTACCGTTGCTTTTCCGCCCTTTGGAGCAATGGGTTCATCAAAGAAAACTTGCATGCGGGTGTCATTAATCAAATATTTGGAAGAATTTGTACGACCATTTTTAGCGCTCACATTTGATATGGTGTAACCTCCATCAAGATCACCATCAAAGCGGTAGCCTTGAATGGGAGTTGTTAAAGCCCCTCTAGAATCATTTTTATATCTGTTTTGCTCAAGATGTATCCATACAAAATTGAGTGGCTCGGGACTATTATTGTGATATGTAATCGTTACAGAGCCAGTAACAGTGTTGTTTACATCGTCGAGTTCCACTGCTAAGACATAATCAGCTCCGTTTTGCCAGTAATCGGGCCCCGGATTCCCTGAAGCTGTTCGTTGATTATTCCCTTGACGATAGGTAAAATCATCAAATTTATCTTGATTGTTTTGAAAAGGCGTTTGCGCGTAGGATATTGATGCTAAGCAAACAAATAAAATAGATAGGTTTTTAAACATAGATTAAATTTTTTGAAGGGCTAAATTAATCAAACCCACATCACTACCAAAAACATTAACTTTTTTTTGAATATCAATAATTTATACTAAAATAAGTTTGCAAATACGTAAAATCCTACAAATAAATACTATTCATCGAAAATAAGTGTAATACAGCTGCATTTTAAAAATAAATTACTTTAATTTGTTAAAAGTTTTTTTTTAATGAATTGAATATTATTTTAAAAAAACGTTTAATCCCAAATTAACCTATGTTCAACCGCAAAAACCTACAATTTATGAAATCCTTCTATAATTATATGAAGACCTGGCATTAGCCGGACTCTTTTTACAGAACCATTCATCTTTGTTGTAATTACCCTATAAGTTATAACCCGCATTATCGGGAAGATGATTTGCAAACCATTTTGTGCTTTCAAATCTTAATAATAAACTTATGAAACGACATTTTACATATAACAATCAAAAACCCTTTTTAAAAGTAGTCAATTTACTATTTCTACTGCTTTTTCTATTTCAACAAACACTTGTTGCTCAAAATGAAGGTAAAAAATGGTATTTTGGAACTCATGCCGGTTTGGACTTTAGTACGAATCCGCCCTCTGTACTTTTAGATGGTCAAATTAATACCCTTGAAGGAACCGCTGTTCTTTCAGATGAAAATGGTGAACTCCTTTTTTATACAGATGGAATACATGTATTTACAAAGCAACACACCATTATGCCGAATAGTCTTGACGGATTGGGCGGCGACCCCTCAAGTGCTCAATCTGCAATTATTGTTCCTCATCCTTCAAATAGTGATTTGTTTTACCTCTTCACAGTTTCGGCATATATAAATTCTAATGTCTTTTATTCAATCATCGATATGAACTTAAATGGTGGCTTAGGTGATGTTGTTGCTGATGCAAAAGCCATCCCCGTTTTAGTTGGAACGGGAGAGTACATTCAGGCAACACCTTCAGCTGATGGGACTTTTTGGTGGGTACTTCTTCATAAAAGCGGAACCTCAAACTATTATGCTTATAAAGTGACGAGCGATGGTTTGGATATTGAAAACCCGGTCATTTCTAGCACGGGAACTCCATCGGGCAGTAATGGAGACATTGGTTTTATAAAATTCAATAACATAGGAAACAAACTTGTTAGAACATCCTATATCAACAATCATTTCAATCTAAGTGATTTTAATAATTCCACGGGAGTTGTTTCAAATTCACTTCATTTTCCGTTTTATGCTGCTTACGGAGCAGAATTTTCACCCAACAATAGGTTTTTATACATTTCAGCTTTTAGCTCAATGGGAGTCAAACAATTTGACCTTGATGCAGGCACAACTGTTAGCCAGATTCAATCAAGCGCATATACTTTTAGCAGTGCAGCAACAGGAGCTTTACAAATAGCACCTGATGGTAAAATTTATTCCAGTAGATATGGTGCAACGGCTCTTGATGTGATACATTTTCCTAATCAACAAGGTAGTTCGGCAAATTTTGAATTGAATGCTCAAACACTCGGTGGGGCATCGTCTCAATTGGGCTTGCCAAACTTCATTACTTCTTTGGTATCTCAAACACCTCCTGATGTGAATCAACTTTTTGTTTCAGAAATTACATCAGAATCTGCTACAATTCAAGCAACTATTAGTTCAGATGGAGGTGCATCCATCACTGAAAGAGGATTTTATTATGGGACAACTCCCAACCCAGATTCTAATATGACACTTGTATCTGGTTCAACAGGGGTTATGTCACTTTTACTTGAAGGTTTAGAGCCCAATTCAATCTATTATTACAGTGCTTTTGCAACAAATACACACGGAACAACACTTTTGACAGGAGGTGAGTTTTCAACTTTGGAAGCCATCGATACAGAGCCGCCAACCGCCATATGTGTTGAAGAAATTACCATTCAGCTAGATGAAAACGGTATAGCAACGATTACATCTTTAATGATTGATAACGGCTCTTTTGACAATGTAGCCATAGAAAGTATTTTATTGAATAAATATGATTTTAGTTGTGCAGATTTAGGTGAAAACCTGGTTACTATGACAGTAACTGACACTTCCGGAAACAGCAGTAGTTGTCAAACGCTTGTTATTGTTGAAGATTTAATAGCGCCTGAAATGATTTGTTTTGAAATAACAATTGCACTCAATGAAGAGGGGTTTGCTGTTTTGAACCCTCAAGATTTTGGTTTTGAAATCGTTGACAACTGTAGTGTTGAACAGTCCTATCTCGATTTTGATACTTTTAATTGTTCGCATATAGATGAACCCACATTGGTAACTTACACAACTGTTGACAGCTCAGGTAATAGTAATTCCTGCAGCTTTTATGTATCGGTTATTGATAATCAAGGACCTGAAATTTTAGGGATTGATGACCAATTTGTTGACTTGCCTCCAAGTCCGCCAAACTTTGTTTTGCCTGATTTTTTTGCCGAGGGAATCATTTCTGCTTCAGATAATTGTACTTTTCCGGTGAGTGATTTTTTTCAATTCCCTGCACCGGGAACGGTTTTAGATGAAGGAATTCATATGATATCTGTAATTGCAAGAGACGACAGGGGTAATTCAACATTAAATACGTTTAAAATCGTTATAGAGTCACTTTTAAGTTTAGAAAGCGAGGAAAACCTAAAAAACCTGATGCTTTATCCAAATCCTGCTTCTAATGTAGTTCATATTTCAAATCCTCATTTTCAGGAAATTGAAAGTATAAGTATCTATGATATGATGGGACGTTTGGTAAAGTCATTTGATTATGAAAGACCAACAGAAACAATTAATATAGATTTAAGTGATTTGGCAACAGCCGGATATATGGTATTTATAAAAGGGGCAAAGTCTCAAACAATTAAACAGCTCATTGTAAAATAAGCAGTAACATATTTAAAGTACAGGCCGATAACCCAATTTATTATAGTATATTTGCACGCAATTAAAATCTAATTGCAATGACTGCACATCTTGACAAAATACTTGGAGAAGGTCTCACTTATGATGACGTACTTCTGGTGCCGGCTTATTCTGAAGTGTTACCGCGCGAAGTTTCAATTTCTACAAAATTTACAAGAAACATAACCATAAATGTTCCCATTATCTCGGCAGCGATGGATACAGTTACTGAAAGTGCTATGGCCATTGCTATTGCACGGGAGGGAGGAATTGGTGTACTGCACAAAAATATGACTATTGAGCAGCAAGCGGGAAAGGTGCGAAAGGTAAAACGCGCCGAAAGCGGCATGATTCTCGACCCGGTAACCCTACCTATAACTGCAATTGTAGCAGACGCTAAAAATGCAATGCGCGAATACAGTATAGGGGGAATTCCCATCACTGATAGAGACAATAAACTCATCGGCATAGTAACCAATCGTGATTTGCGATTTGAAAAAAACAACAAACGCCCCATAAGTGAAGTAATGACCTCAGAGAGACTCATCACTGTCTCTGAAGGCACCTCTTTGGAACAAGCCGAAATTATTCTGCAAAAACACAAAATTGAAAAACTTCCCGTAGTTAAGGATGATAACACACTTGTGGGTCTTATCACCTTTAGGGACATCACAAAACTCACTCAAAAACCCATTGCAAATAAAGACCAATTTGGAAGGTTAAGAGTTGCTGCAGCTCTAGGTGTTACTCCGGATGTGATGGAACGCACTGAAGCGCTTGTAAATGCCGGGGTTGATGCTGTCATTATTGATACGGCACATGGTCATACCAAAGGGGTGGTTGATGTTTTGAAAAAAGTAAAAGCAAAGTTCCCAAGCATAGATGTTGTAGTTGGAAATATCGCTACTGCCGAAGCAGCAAAATACTTAGTAAAAGCAGGAGCAGATGCTGTTAAAGTGGGAATTGGTCCGGGTTCTATATGTACAACCCGCGTGGTAGCCGGTGTGGGAGCTCCTCAATTTTCGGCCGTACTTGAAGTCGCTGCAGCCATAAAAGGCAGTGGTGTGCCGGTTATTGCAGATGGTGGGATTCGATACACAGGAGATATTCCCAAAGCCATTGCTGCCGGGGCAGACTCAGTAATGCTGGGCTCTTTACTTGCCGGAACAAAAGAAAGTCCCGGTGAAACAATTATCTATGAAGGAAGAAAATTCAAATCATATCGCGGAATGGGCTCTGTAGAAGCCATGCAACACGGTTCAAAAGACCGTTATTTTCAAGATGTAGAAGACGATATCAAAAAACTGGTTCCCGAAGGGATTGTGGGAAGAGTTCCTTATAAAGGTGATTTGTCTGAAAGTATGACTCAGTTTATAGGAGGTTTACGTGCCGGAATGGGCTATTGTGGAGCAAAAGATATTGAAACACTTCAAAACACAGGAAAATTTATACGCATCACTGCTTCCGGCATCAATGAAAGTCATCCTCACGATGTGTATATTACCAAAGAATCACCTAATTATTCCAGATAGTATTCGTTTTTTTTGAAATTTGGTACTTGGAATTTGGTACTTGAATTTTGGTGCTTAATATGAAATTACCTTCTAGGATGGTACTTCATCAATACCTCACTGAGGTGTTTCCTGTTCACATGCATATAAATTTCGGTTGTCGTAATGCACTCGTGCCCCAGCATTTGTTGAATAGCTCTCAAATCGGCACCGTTTTCAAGTAGATGGGTGGCAAAAGAATGCCTGAAGGTGTGCGGACTGATGTTTTTTCTCACTCCTCCTTTTTCGGCGAGTTGTTTGATGAGTGTGAATACCATTGCTCGGGAAAGTTTTTTGCCTCTTCGGTTAAGAAATAGTATATCTTGATTTTCTTTTGAAGGATTTTCATGAATTCTAATTTCATTTTTATAAATAGTAATGTACTTTATAGTACTTTTTGCGATGGGTACAAACCGTTGTTTATTTCCTTTTCCGATTACCTGTATAAAGCCCTCGTCAAAAAACAAATCTGACATTTTTAAGTTGATTAATTCTGAAACCCGCAAACCACAGCTGTATAGCGTTTCCAGCATGGCACGGTTTCTTTCGCCTTGAGCACTGCTTAAATCAATGGTTTTAATGAGGGTGTCAATTTCCTGTTGTGAGAGCGTATCAGGTAATTTGCGAACGGTTTTGGGTGATTCAATCAATTCTAACGGATTTGTTTTTCGGTAATCTTCAAAAATGAGGTAGTTAAAAAAACCTTTTAAACCCGAGATGACTCTGCTCTGTGAGCGTGGATTTACCTTTTTAGCAAGTTGATAGATGAATTCCTGAACCTGATTTTCATCAATTTTTAAGGGTGATACTTGAATTTGATTCCCTTCAAGCCATCTCATTAATTTTTTAATGTCAAATGAATAATTTATGAGGGTGTTTTCAGACATACCGCGCTCTATGCGAAGGTAATTTTGGTAATCCTTTAAAGCCTGTTCCCATTTCATTTTGTAAAAATAAAGGAAGCAACTCATTAATTTATATATCTTTTAATAAAATATCAAATGGGAGTACACTATATTTGTTTTATAAACACAAACATTATTAACTATGAAACGACTATCAATTATTTTATTTTCTTTACTTTTTTCTATTACCGCATATTCTCAAGGAGTAGATTTTGGGATTAAATTTGGGGCGAATTTTGCCAATATCTCTGATGTCTCAGGTCTTGATAATAAAACCGGTTTTCATGCAGGTGCATTTGCTGCTATAAAGTTTAATGACAATGTAGCTTTACAAGGTGAACTCTTGTATTCTCAGCAAGGAGCCAAATTCAGCCCGGGTGATTTTAATCTTGATTATGTCAATGTACCTGTGATTGTTAAATATTATCTTGTACAGGGATTAAATATTCAATTGGGACCTCAGTTTGGGTTCTTAGTAAATGACAATATTGACGGAGGTGATCCTGAGGCAGTTGACTTTTCTGCGGCGATGGGAGTAGGGTATGACCTACCTTTTGGATTGCGAATTGACGGAAGGTATAATCTTGGTTTAACTGATATTTCAAAGAATGGAGATGGAAAAAATCAAGTCTTTTCACTTGCTTTAGGATATTCTTTTCTATAAAATTAATTAAAGTTAAAATACTCTAAGGCTGCATATTATGCAGCCTTTTTCTTTTCTTATACTAAGGCAAATGACGTATTTTAATGTTTTAGAGTTAATGATTTCATTTTTTTTTATACATTTGAACTATTAACTAACAAACTTTATATTATGAAAAAAGTATTACTTATTGCTGCAATTGCAGTTTTTGGATTCACTTCTGTACAAGCTCAGGAGGAAGGTTTTAAAGCAGGTATTACCCTTGGCTTACCTATCGGTGATGTTTCAGACGGCTATACCTTTAATGCAAGTCTAGATTTAGCTTACCTTTTTGATATTGCTGACTCATTCCAAGTAGGTCCCGCATTAGGATACTCTCATTATTTTGGAGATGAAGTTTTGGGTTTTGAAATTGATGACGCTACGTTTTTACCAATTGCTGCATCTGCAAGATTTTTTGCTTCCGAAGATTTTTTCTTTGGTGCTGATTTAGGATACGCTGTTGGCTTGTCACCTGATGGAAATGATGGTGGCTTCTATTACAAACCTAAAGTAGGTTACAATTTAGGATCAGTAGCAATTTTAGCTTCTTATTCTGGAATTAGTGTTGATGGTGGAACGTTTTCTGCTATTGGCTTAGGTGTAGAATTTGGATTGTAATTTATAACAATTTTATTTGAAAAAGCGGAAGCCAAAGCTTCCGCTTTTTTTTTAACTTTACCGGAAACTTTAATATCAATTCAATGAAAAAAATAATTGTATCCATTTGTATTCTTGCTTTTTGTACGATTTCAATGCAAGCGCAACAAAAACAAGGAGTTAAACTTGAAGGAAGTTTAGGAATACCAACCGGTGATTTATCAAGCGGTTTGGTTTTTGGTTTAGGTGCAGACCTTAGTTATCTTTTTGATGTTTCTGATTCTTTTCAAGCCGGAATCACATCAGGTTATCATAATTTTTTTGCTAAAACCGACAGGTCATCTCCACTTACATTAAGTGGCAAAGGACAAGATTTCCACTTTGTGCCTATGGCAGCCTCTGCACGTTACTATGTGTTCGAGGAGTTTTTTATTGGGACAGATTTAGGTTATTCATTTGTACTTATTGATGAGGTAGATGGTGGGTTTCACTATAAGCCTAAAGTGGGCTACAGTTTTGGGCTAATTTCTACGACGCTATCATACAGCGGTATTGTACTTGAAGAGCAAAGTTTTAATTCAATAAACCTTGGATTTGAAGTTGCTTTTTAATTTTTGACTATGAAAATTATTATCATCAACGGCCCTAATTTAAACCTTCTCGGTAAACGGGAAAAGGAAGTCTATGGCTCCAAAAGTTTTGATGATTTTTTTGTCGAAATGCAATTTCAGTTTCGTGAGGTTGAACTTTCTTATTTTCAATCAAATATTGAGGGAGAACTCATTGATAAAATTCAGGAAGTGGGTTACTCTTTTGATGGTATTGTTTTAAATGCAGCAGCATATACCCACACTTCAGTTGGAATTGGAGACGCCGTTAAAGCCATTGAAACACCAGTAATTGAAGTACATATTTCAAATACATTTTCAAGGGAAGATTTTCGTCATAAATCCTATATTGCACCAAATGCTAAAGGAGTGATTATTGGCTTTGGATTCCAAAGTTATGAATTGGCGATTCAGAGTTTTTTGAAAGGGTCTTAGATGCTGGTTGCTGGGTGTTAAGTATTAAGTAAGTTAAGCATAAAACCTGAAGCCTGAAACCTACCTACGATAAATCTTCGGCAGGCAAGCCTGAAACAACAAACAATTATTCCTTCCACTTAATGTTGCACCCCAAACTTGGTTTTTGATCTTTACGCTGTGGGCTATTGCTCATCACGTTGTCAAGAGCCTCTCTCAAATCCCTACCCGTTACTTGAATGCTGTTTCCCGGACGTGAGTTGTCCAGTTGACCGCGATACACTAGTTTTTGTTCATCATCAAATACATAAAAATCTGGCGTACAAGCGGCATCATAAGCTCTCGCTACATCCTGAGTTTCATCATATAGATAGGGAAAAGGGTAGTGGTCTTTTTCAGCCAGAATTGCCATTTCTTCAGGGCTGTCCTGTGGATAGTTCTCTACATCATTACTGCTTATAGCCACAAACCCAAAACCTTGAACATGATAGTCATTTGCAGTGCGAATCACTTCGTCAATTACGTGCTTTACAAAAGGACAATGATTGCAAATAAACATAACGACAAGTCCGTGTTTTCCATAGACGTCATTCATTGAAACATACTGGTTTGTTACTACATCAATAAGCTTGAAATCAGGTGATTTTGTTCCTAAAGGTAGCATCTTGGATTCTGTGCGCGCCATACTCTAAATTTTAATGTTCTAAAATACAATTTTTAGATTTTAAATGGGTCAACTTTATAAATCTTTGTGAAATTTTTGGAGAACAATGAGATTGATTGTAAATTTAAGAACATCAAATCTCATCAAATGAAAACATCATACAATACCCTTTCAGAAGCAATTTCAGATTTTCAGCAAAAGGGTTACACAGTAGATTTTAATTTGACTGAAAATCATCTGGAATCAAAATCGATTAAGCAAAAGTGGAAAGCAGAAGAACTCACGGTTGTTAAATTTTATCGATTTGAAGGCGAGTCAAACCCCTCAGATAATTCCATTCTGTACATTATTGAAACCAAAGATGGTAAAAAGGGACTGCTCGTTGACAGTTATGGCGCACAACGCGGTGCAATTTCTTCAGAATTGATTCAAAAACTCAAAATGGATACCCAAAAATGACAACGATAAACTGGGATCAATTCACAGCCGTTGATATGCGTGTGGGTACCATTATAAAAGTTGAACTGTTTCCTGAAGCAAATAAACCTGCTTACAAACTTACCATTGATTTTGGACAAAGTTTAGGTATTAAAAAAACATCGGCACAACTCACCCATCGTTATACACCTGAAACTTTAGTCAACAAACAAATTGTTGCAGTAATTAATTTTCCACCCAAGCAAATTGCTAACTTTATGAGTGAATGTTTAGTCCTTGGAGCAGTTGATGAATCTGGCGACGTTATACTACTGGAGCTGACCGCAAAAGTTAATAATGGGTTGCGTATTGCTTAAGGTAAATCCATCAATTTTAACTACATCAAATCTCCAAAAAATACTGCATTCATTAACAACTTGTTGGTTCCAAACCAAAAGGCTCTGAAATTCGTGTTTTCTGTAAATAAAATAACCTTTCCTCTTCCAAAACCGGCTGCTCTAAAAGCGGAAGTGTTACCCAGTTCTTTAAGTGTTTTTTCATGAATATAACCACTCAATAGGGGCGCAGACGTAAACTGAATGGGGTTATTAAAACTTTGCTCATCCGGCTCAAGCATCAAAGAGGAGTTTTTAAATAAAGGCAATGTATTGTTTTTATAACCAAAGTTTACCGGATGTGAGCGATCAATTTTGGTTTCAAAAATAGCACCTCCAATGCGTTTTGCACCAAAATAATCCCTGCGTTCTTCAAAAGATACGTCTATGGCAGTATCCTGTGTGCTTTTAAACTTCAATTTTAATATATCATTGCTGTTTAACCATTGTGCTGCATTTTTGTACCCTATTAAAACGCCTCCGGCTCTAATCCATTCTTTCACTTTTTCTATATCTCCTTTATCAAACGCAGAGCCCCAACTGTTGGGCAAAATAATATGTGTGTAGCGGCTTAAATTACTTCTGCTAAAACTTCGAGTATCCAATTTTGTAATGGGCATATCATAACGCTGGTCAAACAAATGCCATATTTCACCCGCATCAGAAGGGGTAATACCATCACCAACCATAAGAGCCACTTTGGGAGCTGTTATTGTCCTGAAATTGTTGCTTCCCAGATTGATGCCCTCAGTCAAACCTGTGCTAACGGGCGTGATATTAATATGTGATTTTTTGGCAATTTCATTGAGTGCATTTGCCAATTCCGTTTTGTTGAGTTTTTGATTTTGTACCGGAATAAGAATCGTTCCATAGTCATAGGGTTTTCCATTTAATGAAAAGGTTTTTAAGCCCACTTTGGCTCTTATACCTTTATCTAAAATTAAATGCAATGCTTTTGGGGAATAGTATTCATGCCATTCCATCAAATATGCATAATCTGATGTTGGTATGTTTTGTATTTCACGCAAAGTAACTTCTTTGATTTCTTCTCCCACTTGGTTAAGAGGTGCATTTTCACTATAGTCGAGGTTGAATGCCAAAGGATACGTCCAGGCAGAAACATCATAAAATAGACTATCTTGAAACTGAGTACGTTTTTCAAAAATTGCATTGATAAGTCGGGCCTGTCGTTGATTTTTTGGAACTATGTAACTGTGACTTTTCTTATAGTTTTTTCCGTTGAGGCTAAAATCATTTTTTATTTGATGTACTTTGATTTTATGCTGTTGCAAAATTTCTGCAAGGTGATAGGCTTTGGCAGCATCTTTTTCATCCCCAAAAACGATAGCGCCGGCATTTGCTTCCTTGCGGGCATCCTGATAAAATTGTCGCTGGTAATTGAGGAGGTTTTCGCGTAAAGCGATTCCGGCATCAATTGTAGAGAGCGAAGTGACAAACTGATTTTTAATGGTAAACGGAAAAGTAAGTAACCCATTATCACTTTCCTGGGCATGTCCTCTCGATGAGGCTTGTTCAAAGAGAATCCCAATACTTCCATTGATATCTGGAAAGGTGGAGCCTTTTCCGTAATAAAAGTCATCAAAATCTTCTTTTGCATAATACAGACTTCCTATCTTGTCAAGTGCATCAGCGTGAAACTGTGCAATGTCACCGGTTAAATCCTGATTTTTTTTAGGAGTTAATGGATGTGTTCTCGAAGGAATACCGGGTTGAAAGAAAAAGGTACTGTTTGTTCCCATCTCGTGATGGTCTGTGAGAATGTTTGGATACCATTTGTGATAGGTCTCGATGCGTGCCCTACTGTCCGGCATTTGAGCGGGTAGCCAGTCGCGGTTCATATCAAACCAGTAGTGGTTTGTGCGTGCTCCCGGCCAGGATTCATTGTATTCACGGTCGTTTGGATCGGGATTGATGTTTTTGCTTTTGTGCATATTTACCCAGGAGGCAAATCGTTGCAATCCATCAGGATTGAAGGAGGGATCAAAAAGGATTACGGCATTTTTGAGTATGTTGTCAATTTTTGGGCCTTGGGCTGCGGCAAGGTAATAAGCAACTGCTAGAGCAGCGTTTGTACCGCTGGGCTCATTTCCGTGAATGGAATATCCCTGATTGATTATTACAGGCATTGTTGAAATGTCTATTGAGCCTGCATTAGGTCCCGTTAATTGCAAATGGTTTTGACGGATTGTTTCCAGCTTGCTATGATTTTCAGGAGAGGTAATTGTAAGTAATATGAGTGGTCTTCCTTCAAAGGTGCTTCCTCTGTTCTCAAAAATGATGCGGTCACTTGCATCAGCAAGTGCTGTCATATATTGAACAAGCTTATCATGGGTAATATGCCATTCTCCAACTTCGTGTCCAATGATGCTTTTGGGTGTTGGGATAGAGGTGTTGTATGTTACACCGTCTGGGAGATAATAATCTAAGTCTAAAGGTTTTTCTTGTGAATATAGGGGTAAAGAAACTAAAACGAATAAAAGTAAAAATCGAATCATAATAAAAAATTAGAGTGTAGGGTATAAAGATAAAAAAAACCGTCCTAATAAGTAGAACGGTTTTGAGTTGAAACTAATAAATTGATGTTAAATATCTTCAAAATTGATATTGGTAAAACTTTCTGAGTTTTTTTTATTTTCATCTTCTGATTCATCTCCGGATTTAGAAGAGTCATCGTCTGTTTCTTTTTTAAAGTCTTTTTGATGTCTTTCACTAATTACCTCTTCACCCTTTTCATTAATGATATAATCGATCATTTCATCAACATTTTCTTTAAAGCTTGCAAAGTCTTCTTTGTAGAGATAAATTTTATGTTTTTTGTAATGGAAAGATCCATCGTCATTGGTGAATTTCTTGCTTTCGGTGATGGTTAAATAATAATCACCGGCTCTGGTTGCTCTTACATCAAAAAAATAGGTTCTTCTTCCGGCGCGCAATACTTTTGAATAGATTTCTTCTTGCTCCATCATATCGTTTTCACTCATAGTCTAATTTGTTTTAAATTATTTCAAGTCAAAAATCTAAAAAAAAATAGTATTGAGCAACAAATTTTAGTTTTCTTTTTCTAAAAGTTGTTTGGCATAAAGTTCTTTATAGTAGCCGTCTTTTTCTAGCAGTTGATTGTGAGTGCCTTGTTGGAGAATTTGACCGTCTTTCAACACAATGATTTTATTTGCATTTTTTGCGGCAGCAATTCTATGGCTAACCACAATAGCTGTTTTGTTTTTTGAAAGTTTTTGCAGGTTGTTTAAAATCTTTTCTTCAGTTTCTGTATCAACTGCAGAAAGACAATCGTCAAACAAATAAATATTGGGGTCTTTGATCAATGCTCTTGCAATCGATACGCGTTGTTTTTGCCCGCCACTCAACGTGATGCCTCTCTCTCCCAGAACGGTATCATACTTTTTAGTAAAACCCATTATGTTTTTATGAACTGAAGCTAGTTTTGCCGCTAAGATGACCTCTTCATCTGTAGCTTCTTCTTTACCAAATCTAATGTTGTTTTTTATACTATCACTAAATAAAAAAGCATCCTGAGGAACATACCCAATAGCACGTCTAAGGTCAGTTAAGTTAATAGTTTCAATGGGTTTGTCGTCAATTAAAATTTCGCCTTTTGTTACATCATAGAGTCTTCCAATTAATTCAAGTATAGTAGATTTCCCTGATCCAGTATGTCCTAATATTACTAATGTCTCTCCGGAATTGATGTTAAAGGAAATATCTTTTAATGCAGTAATATTTGTATCAGGATAGGTGAAAGTTACATTTTTAAAAGTTATTTTACCTTGAATAGGAGTATGAATTAAAGTGTTGTTTTTAACCTCCGGTTTTTCATTTAAAAATTCATTGATTCGTTTTTGTGAAGCTGCTGCCTGTTGAACCATGGAGGTAACCCATCCCACAACTGCAACCGGCCAGGTTAGCATATTGACAAAAATTATAAACTCGACAATTGTTCCCAGTTCTTCAATTTCACCACTCAGATATTGATTTCCTCCAATGTAAATAACCAGTAAATTACTGGCGCCAATGAGTAAAATCATTAAAGGGAAAAACAATGCTTGAACTTTAACCAGGTCTATATTTTTTTCTTTACTTTCATTGGCGAGGGTTACAAACTCTGAATTAATTTGTGGTTCAATAGCATAGGCTTTTATGACCGAAACACCACTAAAAGTTTCTTGAGTAAAGGTGGTGAGTTTTGAAAGATATTGCTGTACAATGGTACTCCTGTGATTAATTGCCACGCTCAGACGATAAATAGCGATTGAAAGAATTGGAAAAGGAATGATGGTATATAATGTTAAAGAAGGGGCCTGGCTATACATATAACTAATAACCACAACAAATAATGTAATTGTTTGGACACTATACATCAATGCTGGACCGGCATACATCCTTACTTTAGAAACATCCTCACTAATGCGATTCATTAAATCGCCCGTTCTGTTTTGCTTATAAAACGCCAGAGATAAGACTTGGTAATGTTTGTAAATTTCATTTTTTAAATCAAATTCAATTCTTCTTGAAACCACAATAAAAGTTTGGCGCATCAAGAAGGTAAAAAGTGCAGCAAACAGGGTAGCACCCACAAGCAGTCCTATATTAATCAACAGTTGTTTTTCAACAGCAGCACGATCTCCAACCCCATTATTGATTGCATTTTCAACCAGCGTAACAGAATCTCCTATGAGTTTTGGAGTAATCAAAGCAAAAAGGCGAGCGCAAATGGTGATGACGAGTCCCAAAAGGAGCATTCCTTTGTATTTGACAAAATAAGTGTTGAGATGCTTTAATTCTTTCATATATAATCTCTTGTAAGGAAATTTACCATTTTAACTTTGGAGGCTTTTTGTCTGTTTATTTGATCATAACTTAATTTCAAGATTCCATAAGCTGCAAAATAGATTTGAATCAACATCATTGATATAATCAAACATTCAATCCAGTTGAAAATTTTTGATTTAACACATTTTTTATAGAAATACATTAAATAAAGGACTACTTTTGCACCGCTTTATTGCAAAAAGGCACATTAATAATTTACGCTATAAATATTATGATTACAGAAGTAATAAAAGCGAATGAAATTCATAAAGTAGATCCTGTTTTTGGGCAACTTTCGTTTGATAATCATGAGCAAATCGTTTTTTGCAACGACAAAGATACTGGTTTAAAAGCAATAATTGGAATTCATAATACAGTTTTAGGACCTGCCCTTGGCGGAACTAGAATGTGGAAATACACCAGTGAATGGGAAGCTCTCAATGACGTTTTAAGATTGTCAAGAGGGATGACTTTTAAGTCTGCCATTACGGGTTTAAATTTAGGTGGAGGTAAAGCAGTCATCATAGGTGATGCAAAAACTCAAAAAACACCTGAGTTGATGAAGAAGTTTGGTGAATTTGTACATTCTCTGGGCGGCAGATACATTACTGCAGAAGATGTGGGAATGGCAACAAGTGATATGGACTTAGTGCGTACTGTTACTCCTTATGTAACCGGGATTTCTGAATCTTTAGGTGGGGCAGGCAATCCATCACCCATTACTGCTTATGGTGTGTTTATGGGAATGAAAGCCGCAGCAAAGTACAAGTTTGGAAGTGATGTTCTTGAAGATAAAACTGTTTTTGTTGAAGGAATAGGAAATGTTGGAGAAGCCTTGGTTGAACACCTCACTAATGAAGGAGCAAAAGTTTTTATTTCAGATATTAGTCAAGAGCGACTGGAAGAAGTGCGTGACAAATATGGTGCTGTGATTTATGGAGGAAGAAACTTATATCTGGAAGAAATGGATGTTTATGCACCCTGTGCTCTTGGTGCAACAATCAATGATACAACAATCAATCAAATAAAAGCAAAAATTATAGCCGGAGCCGCAAACAACCAGCTTGCTGATGAGCAAAAACACGGATTGATGCTTAAGGAAAGAGGAATTGTTTATGCGCCAGACTTTTTAATAAATGCAGGAGGGATTATTAATGTTTATGCTGAGTTGGAAAATTATGGCAGACAAGAAATAATGAGAAAGACTGAGAATATTTACAATACCACTCTTGAGATTTTGCAGTATGCAGAAACAAATCAAATCACAACACATCAGGCAGCTTTCAATGTTGCTCAAACGCGCATTGACGCAAAAAAAAAGGAAATAAATTCTTAATATAGTGAAACACCAAGCACAAAACTTTGATTGTGCTTAGTGTTTTATTTAAAGTTCTTAGAATAATTATGCTTACAAGAAGACATATACGGGTAAAGGTACTACAGTCCCTTTATGCATACAACAATCAAAGTCAAGCAAATCTCAAGGAGCAAGACGCGTTTTTGATTAAAAGCATGGAAAAAATGCTCGACTTGTATTTGTTGATGCTCTCCTGCATGTTGGCCGTTCGCGATCAAGCTGAAAACTTTTTGGAGATTTCAAAAAATAAGCATCTCGCCACAGAGGAAGATAAAAAACCCAGTCGAAACTTTATTGACAACCAAGTATTGCTTCTTTTGGAAACAAATGCCCACCTTAAACAGCTTCTCGAGAAACATAAGCTTAACAACTGGCAAAAGGATCATGAGTATGCTCAAATACTTTTCAGAGAGTTGAGACAAAATGCTACTTACCAAAACTACTTGGCACTGCAAAAACCCACATTCAAACAGGATCAGGACTTTATCATTTATCTTTACAGCGAGATTATTGCACCAAACGACCAGATTTATGAGTATCTTGAAGACACTCAAATTACCTGGACTGATGACTTCCCTATTGTCAATACAGCAATCATCAAGATTTTAAAAGCGCTTAATCCTGTGAGCCACCCTAAAAAATGGGTTCCAAATCTTTACAAAAATGAAGAAGACAAGCAATTTGCATCTCTGCTTCTTCAAAAAACGATTACAGAGGATGATGTTTTAATGAATGAAATAGAAGGAAAAACCCCAAATTGGGATCGGGAACGCATAGCAGAGCTGGACTTAATTTTAATAAAAATGGCAATAACAGAGTTCCTGCACTTCTCATCCATACCTGTAAAAGTGACCATTAATGAATATTTGGAAATAGCAAAAGAATACTCAACCCCAAAAAGTAGCCTGTTTATAAACGGTCTCCTGGACAAAATGTCTAAAGAATACAGCTTAGAAAACAAATTAAACAAAACCGGAAGAGGCTTAAAGTAAACCATTTTTTTTTATTAATTTAGCCTCGTTTAAAAATTAAAAAATAGTATTATGAAAAAATCAATCTTTATGGTGGCATTACTAGCCGCTTTTACTTTTACATCCTGCAAAGAAAATGCTGCAGACAAGGTACAAGAAGAAAACGTTGAAGCAGCTGCTCAAGAAGCAAGTGCTCAAAAGGAAGCCAACACTCAAGCCACACCAGGTAAATATCCTGTTATGACTTTTGACAAAACAGAGCATGATTTTGGCAGAATTGCTCAAGGTACTAATGTAGAGCACCTTTTTACTTTCACAAACACAGGTGAAGCACCCTTAGTTCTTTCTGATGCTAAAGCAAGCTGTGGTTGTACAGTTCCAACGTTTACAAAAGACCCCATCGCTCCAGGAGAAAAAGGGGAGATGCTTGTGAAGTTTAACGGAAGTGGACAAAACCAAAGAACAATTCCTGTAAATGTTACCGCTAACACTCAAAAGGGTAACGAAACAGTAACTGTAAAAGTTTTTGTTGAGCCAAAAACCTCATAACTTTTACTAAAAAATAAATAATCGATTATGGATGGAATCTTAGGAGGTCAATTACCTTTTTTTATATTAATGTTTGTTGTGGTCTATTTCTTTATGATACGCCCGCAAATTCAACGTACAAAAAAAGAAAAGCGATTTGCAGAAGCACTAAAAAAAGGCGATAAAGTCATTACTAAAAGTGGCTTACACGCAAAAATTTTAGATATCAATGAAGACGGTACCGTCATTCTTGAATCAGGTGCAGGAAAAATGAAGTTTGAAAAATCTGCATTATCTATGGAAATGAGTGCCAAAATCGTTGAGACTTCCGCAAAGTAAAACATTCAATACATCTTCATATAAAATCGTCTAAGAAGTACTTTTTAGACGATTTTTTTATTGTGCGCTGCCTCTGTAAACATATTCAAAAGTTCGTGAAAAAATTAACACTTTTTAAAATTGGAATATATCCAAGTTTTGTAAATTTGGTTTATGGAAATGAAGCATACAGCAAAACTCAAAAAAGTAAAAAAACGCCACACGGCTGAGGTGTCAAAACAAACTGGATTTCCAAGTGCAGCAACACACTATGCAGAGCCAAGCATTGACTTACACAACGAGCTTGTTACCAATCAAGAGGCTACTTTTTTTGTTAGGGTAGCAGGAAATGAATTGGAATATTTCCAAATATACAATGAAGATGTGCTCATTGTTGATCGTTCTCTCCCTCCGGCAAACAAAAGTCTCGCCCTTGTTGTGCAGGAAGGCGAGTTTCTCATTAAAGAAATACAACTTCAAAAGCTCACGAGTGAATATGAACTCTGGGGAATCATTACTTATATTATTCACAAGGCAACATGATTGCTTTGATTGACTGCAATAGTTTTTATGCCTCCTGCGAGCAAGTTTTCAGACCTCATTTGTGGGGAAAACCTGTTGTGGTGCTTAGCAATAATGACGGTTGTGTTATTGCTGCAAACCGTGAGGCCAAAGCACTTACTGAAATTCCTATGTTTGAGCCGGTGTTTAAAATCAAAGAGCAACTCAGCAAAAACAATGTAACAGCCTTTTCTTCCAACTATACATTTTATGGCGAAATGTCCCAACGCGTCATGAATATCCTGCATCAATTTTCACCACACATTGAAGTCTATAGCATCGATGAGTCGTTTATCGACCTCACCGGAATTATTTCTGCAGAACCCACTGTGTATGCCGCCGAAATAAGAGACCGCATCTTTCGTTACACCGGTCTTCCTGTGGGTGTGGGCATTGCCAAAACCAAGGTACTCGCCAAAGTCGCCAACCGCATTGCCAAAAAGTTTCACAAAGAACTCAACACCGTTTATGTCATTGATACGGAGGAAAAACGTATCAAAGCACTCAAGTGGTTAAAAATAGAAGATGTGTGGGGTATTGGCAGGCAGCATGCCAAACGCCTTCAAAAAATAGGCGTACATACCGCCTATGACTTCACAAAACTCTCTCCCGGATGGGTGCGCCGGTATATGACTGTGGTGGGCTTGCGCATTTGGGATGAATTGAATGGCCGCCCTCGTCTGGGAATCCAGGAACTCCCCAAACCTAAAAAAGGAATCGGTACGGCTAAATCTTTTGGAAAACCGCTGGAAGACCTCAGCCTCATTGAAGAAGCCTGCGCCTATTACATTTCTGAAGTTGCCGAAGTGCTGCGTGCACAAAAATCGTGTGCCAACTATATCAACGTGTTTTTGCATACCAATCGCTTTAGTGTGAAGGATGCTCAATATGCCAATAGCATCACCATCACGCTTCCTGTAGCGACCAATGACACCCTGTCACTCATCGTAGCAGCAAAAAAAGCTTTGTATCAAATCTACAAACCCGGCTATCGTTTCAAAAAAGTGGGTGTCAATTTGCTGGGTATTATTCCGCAGGAGTTTGTACAAGGCAATTTGTTTTACCCTGAAAAGAAGAATGTACAAGCTCTGATGGACGTTTTTGACCGACTTAATTATAAATATGGCAAGGCCAAAGTTTATTCCGCTTTATGCGGAAACCGAAAAAAAGAATGGCAACTCATACAGGAAGAACGGGGCCCGCGCTATACCACCCGCTGGGACGAGCTCGCAGTGGTACAAACAAAAAAACAAAGCCCGTGAATGACTTTGTTTTCAGTATAAAATAAAACTGTTTTATTATTTCGGAAAACCTTCAGAAGCGATAATTTCGTCAATTTGCTTGCTGTGTCTTTCGGCGTGACCGGCAATAAACAAAAGATACTGGTAACCGTCAATCTTACCTGCAGGGGCATCAGCCACTCTGTTGCGCATATCCTCAAGGGAATTGTTTTCAATCATTTCAAGAATTTTGTTACGATTGTTGATAATAGCAACAAGACCGGCTTCGGCACTGGTGTACTTGCCTTCCGGCTGAAGGACTTCAGGAGCTTTGAATTTAGTACTTCTGTCCACAACACCATTGACAACATCCTCATCAGAAGCTACCAGTAGTTCCCTGTCTTCAGGATTGGCGGGTTGATCCACCACGGCTTGCACCATTCCGGAAAGCATCGTTTCTGTAAGAGCGATATGTTCCAGACATTGCGCCACAGACCAGCTTTCGGGTGAAGGTTTATACTGCAGTTGTTCTGTCGATAAGTTTGCCGTTTTAGCTCTCAGGTTATTGATGTTTTCCTGGTAGAAGTTCAATAAATAAGCTTTGTCGTGAGCCTCAGCTGAGTCCTGTGCTGTTGCTACTGTAAGTTGAAACGAAAACAGCAGCAATGTGAATAAGAATAAAGAAGTTTTTTTCATTTTAGTTGATTTTTAGAGGTTGATTGTATGACTTTAAAATTAAGAATTTAAATTTTTTGAGCAAAAACAAATATGTACCTTTGCGCCATCAAAAAACTAAAAACTATGGAAGACGGAATTTACGCAAAAATGATCACATCAAAAGGTGAAATCACGATAAATTTAACCTATGAATTAACCCCCGGAACCGTGGGTAATTTTGTGGCTTTAGCCGAAGGTAATCTAGAGAACACTGCAAAACCACAAGGCACACCTTATTATGATGGCATTGTTTTTCATCGCGTAATACCAGACTTTATGGTGCAAGGGGGTGACCCCACAGGCACCGGTGCCGGCGGACCGGGCTATCAGTTTGATGATGAGTTTCATCCTGATTTGCGTCACGATGCGCCCGGAGTGCTTTCTATGGCCAATGCCGGAAAAGCAACCAACGGAAGCCAGTTTTTTATCACCCACGTTGCCACGCCTTGGCTGGATGACAATCATAGCGTTTTTGGGAAAGTGATCGAAGGACAGGATGTGGTGGATGCCATTGCACAGGGTGATCAAATTGAGAAATTGGAAATACTAAGAGTGGGTACTGAAGCCGAAAAGTGGAATGCTGTGGAGTCTTTCAGACAATTTGAAGGTGCTAAAGCAAAAAGAGAAGCTGCCGCGAAAAAAGCCCAGGAAGAATTGCTGGGAAAACTGTCTGAAGGTTTTGAAGAAACCAAAAGCGGCTTGCGATACAAAATCACCGAAAAAGGAGATGGAAAACAACCTAAGAAGGGAGATGTCGTTTTTGTACACTACAAGGGCATGTTTACCGATGGAAAAGTTTTTGACTCCTCTTTTGAAAGAAACAATCCCATCGATTTTCCTGTGGGAATAGGCCGTGTAATCCCGGGATGGGATGAAGGTATTTTACTTTTAAAAGAAGGCGATCAAGCCCGTTTTGTGATTCCTTCACAACTTGCTTATGGTAGTCAAGGCGCCGGAGGTGTGATCCCGCCGAATGCTACTTTGGTGTTTGATGTGGAGTTGGTGAAGGTGAAGTAGGGGTTAGAAGTTTCAGGAACAAAGTATTAGGAATAAAAAAAACGGTAGCTGAATAATTTCAGGCTACCGTTTTTCAGTTCATGGGAACGATAAAATCTTATAAGTGAATCACTTCGCCATAGGCGTCGGCTACGGCTTCCATCACGGCCTCACTCATCGTGGGGTGGGGGTGAATGGCTTTTAATACTTCGTGACCGGTGGTTTCCAGTTTGCGGCCTAAAACGGCTTCTGCAATCATATCGGTTACCCCGGCACCAATCATATGACAGCCCAACCACTCGCCATATTTGGCGTCAAATATTACTTTAACAAAACCATCGGGCGTGCCGGCGGCTTTTGCTTTTCCTGAGGCGGTGAACGGGAATTTCCCCACTTTTAATTCATATCCGGCTTCTTTGGCTTGTTTTTCGGTCATGCCCACACTGGCGATTTCCGGCGAAGCATAGGTACAGCCCGGGATGTTGCCATAATCGATGGCTTCCACATGCATCCCTTTAATTTTTTCGACGCAAGTAATCCCTTCCGCGGAAGCAACATGTGCCAAAGCAGGACCGGGGGCTACATCACCAATGGCATAATAACCGGGAATGTTGGTTTGGTACCAGTCGTTAACAAGAATCTTGTCCTTGTCAACCACGATGCCCACATCTTCCAGGCCAATATTTTCTATATTTGATTTGATACCCACGGCAGAAAGTACTATATCTGCTTCAAGGGTTTCTTCGCCTTTTTGAGTTTTTACTTTGGCTTTTACACCTTTCCCTGAAACGTCAACCGACTCTACAGATGAGCTGGTCATCACTTTGATACCGGCTTTTTTGAATGAGCGTTCAAATTGCTTGGACACGTCCTCGTCTTCCAGCGGCACGAGGTTGGGTAAAAATTCAACGATGGTCACTTCTGTACCCATGGCGTTGTAAAAATGTGCAAACTCAACACCAATGGCGCCACTTCCCACAACAATCATTGATTTGGGTTGTTTGTCCAGCGACATGGCCTCGCGGTAACCGATTACTTTTTTACCGTCCTGCTTCAAGCTGGGAAGTTCACGTGAGCGGGCTCCGGTTGCAATAATGATATGATCTGCGCTGTATTCTTTTCCGTCAACATCTACTTTTTTTCCGGGTTTTAATTTTCCGAAACCGTCGATGACGTCTATCTTGTTTTTCTTCATCAAAAACTGAACACCTTTGCTCATATCTCCGGCAATATTGCGGCTTCTTTTGACGACTTTGGTAAAGTCCTTGTCGGCTTCTTTCAGGGTGAGTCCGTAGTCTTCAGCATGTTTTAAGTATTCAAAAACCTGCGCACTTTTTAAAAGGGCTTTGGTGGGAATACATCCCCAGTTAAGGCAAACGCCTCCCAGGCTTTCTTTTTCAATCACTGCGGTTTTAAACCCTAATTGTGAGGCACGAATAGCGGTTACATAACCACCGGGACCACTTCCAAGAACGATAATATCATATTTGCTCATTATGCTGTGTTTTAATCGATTTATTAAGAGCTACGAAATTACGGAATTTTGATAATGTGGCAAGGTGAGTGACTCATTTTAATAAACTAAATAATGAAGAGGTTTAAACTTTTTTCAATTTGAATGATTTTTGCATAGAATAAGATTGCTTGCAAAGCCCCTTAATTTTATCGGGCTTTTAAATTATTTAAAATTGTAAGTTAGCTCTTATTCTATATCACTTTTAGAGGTTCACTTTTATTAAATAATTTTTCTAATAGCTTCTCTCTTTTATCAAAATACGCCTAACTTTGGCTCTTTTATTACCATCTCAGTTTTTAATGGCACTTTCAGCATATACCAAAGAATTTCAATACAACTTTAAACTCGCATTTCCCATAATGCTTGGGCAATTGGGTCATGTGATGGTGGGGTTGGTTGACAACCTGATGGTGGGTCAACTGGGTGCTGCAGAGCTGGCTGCTATCTCTTTGGGCAACAGTTTGATTTTTATTGCATTGTCAATAGGCATTGGCTTTTCATTTGCAATCACACCCCTTATAGCTGAAGCAGACGGCGAAAGCAATATTGAAAACGGCCGCAATTTTTTCCATCACGGAATGATACTTTGCGGTATAAACGGGCTTTTGTTGTTTATCCTGCTGTTGTTTATAAAACCTATCCTTTACCATCTCAATCAGCCACCTGAAGTTGTTGACCTGGCCATCCCTTATCTTGAGATTGTGGCTTTCTCAATGATTCCTTTAATGTTGTTTCAAGGGTTTAAACAATTTGCAGACGGGCTCTCTCAAACTAAATATGCAATGTATGCTACATTGATTGCCAATGTGGTCAATATTATTTTTAACTACCTGCTTATTTATGGAATCTGGATTTTTCCACGTCTTGAGTTGGAAGGTGCTGCTTTAGGCACTTTGATTTCGCGCTTCTTTATGCTGGCGTTTATTTATTATATCCTCAAAAACAATAAGAAATTTAGTCCTTATTTTATTTGGTCCAAACGAAAGAATCTCAATATGAACATATTCAAAAGACTCTTTGGTCTTGGGTTTCCCACGGCCTTACAAATGTTTTTTGAAGTGGCTTTATTTACAGCCTCTATTTTTCTCGCAGGTATGCTGGGAACCAATTCCCAGGCAGCAAATCAGATTGCATTAAACCTGGCTTCTATGACATTTATGATTGCAGTGGGCTTTAGTGTTACGGCAACAATAAGAGTGGGCAATCAAAAGGGTAAAAAGAATTTTACAGAACTGCGTCGCATAGCTTTTTCAATTTTCTTGATGGTGCTCGTTATACAAGCATTTTTTGCGATACTCTTTATTATCACAAAAGGCATACTTCCCACTTTCTATATCGATAATGCAGAGGTAATTCAAATAGCTTCCACTTTGTTGATTGTAGCTGCTATATTCCAACTCAGTGACGGACTTCAAGTTGTTTTTCTGGGAGCTTTAAGAGGGTTGCAGGATGTGAATATTCCATCGTGGATATGTTTTGTGGCCTATTGGTTGGTTGGCTTTCCGGTGGGTTATTTTCTTGGAAAGGGTGAAGCAATGGGTGCTATGGGTATTTGGATAGGTTTGTTTGCCGGTTTGACCGTTTCAGCATTGATGTTGTATTTACGATTTGATCATTTAACTAAAAAACTTATCAAAGGACAAGCTGTTTAAATTTGTTAAACTATTTTTGTAGATGGATACTTATTAACTCCTGCTTGAAGGGCAGAAATTCTTAGACCAATTAAACAGTATATGGAACTACCAAAATTCATCTTAGGCGACAACACAGACTTTCCAAATGCAATTTATGTGATTCACACTGAATTTCCCCGGTTTATCATCAATCTGGAAAATGATGAAGTAGAATGGCTGGAAGAGTTTGACGACGAAGATCAAAAGGAACTGGAAGCAGAAACCGAAAACCTCATTCAACATGCTACAGAGTTTTATGACCGCGAAGTAGCCAGGTATGAGGAGGATTAACAAAATAAGGAACAACAACATCAATTAGAAGAACAGATATTTTTGCTTATAAATGAGCTGGTTTCAGAGCGATGGGATCAAATCTGGATGATGATTACAAATAAATTAACATGGATTACTCTTTATGCTAT
>JANSXN010000054.1 GCA_024742935.1 Flavobacteriaceae bacterium | reverse complement strand
CAGCTCTACTATATTGCCTACTACTTTGTCTGCTCCTTTATCACCGGCAGATTTGATATCATTGTCAGGGTCTTTTAATAAAGCCGAAAGTCCTCTACCTAAAGCTTGTTTTTTTGTTGCTTTAGCCATTTTTAGTTGTTTTTTAGTATAATTTCCTCAGCCAAACTCAAATAATTGTTGGCTCCTTTGCTTCCTGCATCATAGGTGATGATGCTTTCTCCATAACTGGGTGCTTCACTTAAACGCACATTGCGTTGAATGATTGTTTTAAAGACCATTTCGTCAAAATGCTTTTTAACCTCTTCAACCACTTGATTTGAAAGCCGTAAACGAGAATCATACATCGTGAGTAACAAACCTTCAATATCCAGTTTATCGTTGTGAATTTTTTGTACACTTTTTACGGTGTTTAAAAGTTTTCCCAATCCCTCAAGTGCAAAATACTCACATTGAATGGGAATTAAAACCGAGTCTGCAGCTGTGAGTGCATTTAAAGTTAATAAACCCAGTGAGGGCGCACAATCGATTAAAATAAAATCATAGTCATTTTTTAAACCTTTAATTGCCTCCTTGAGCATATACTCCCTGTTTTCCTTATCAACCAATTCAATCTCAATAGCAACCAGGTCTATGTGTGCAGGAATGATGTCGAGATTTGGTGAGCTTGTCTTTACAATGGCTTCCTTTGCAGTTGCACTGTGCTCAAGTAATTGATACGTACCCACTTCCACTTGTTCAACATCCAACCCAAGCCCCGAGGTGGCATTTGCTTGTGGGTCTGCATCTATGAGTAATACTTTTTTTTCTAAAACTCCCAAACAGGCAGCAAGATTCACTGATGTTGTTGTTTTTCCAACGCCTCCTTTTTGGTTTGCAATTGCGATGATTTTTCCCATTAAAGTTTTCAAAAATTTAAGGGATAAAAATACAATTATTTAATTCGATAAAAAATGAATTTTGTTAACAGTTGTTAAATTTGAGGAGAACCATTTTCATGCAAGATTTATCCGGTTTGAATTTTTTCTTCAAAAAGACTTGAACTCGTTGTACTTGACGACAAAACATCTTTTGAAATTGCATAGGACATTCCACAATAATATCTTAATTTTGATTTTTAAAAATAAAATAGTTTTCAATTGAAAAATACATCTTTAAAAGTTATTGCGATGATTCCTGCACGATATGCAGCAACGCGTTTTCCGGGAAAATTGATGCAGGATTTAGGGGGGAAAAGTGTCATCTTAACGACTTATCAAGCAACTGTTGCTACAAATCTATTTGACGACGTTTATGTTGTGACAGACAGTGATATTATTTTTAATGAAATCATTTCAAATGGGGGCAAAGTAATAAAAAGCATCAAAGAACACGACTGTGGCACAGACCGCATAGCCGAAGCTGTTGAGAATCTGGATGTGGATATTGTAGTGAATGTTCAGGGAGATGAGCCATTTACAAACAAGGAAGGTCTTTCAAAAGTTTTAAAGGTTTTTGAAGGGGAAGATGCAGAACAAATAGACCTGGCTTCTTTGATGAGTGAAATTTCAGACTGGAAGGAAATCAATGATCCAAACACCGTGAAGGTAGTTGTTGATAAAAATAATTATGCGCTTTATTTTTCACGTTCGCCCATCCCATATCCACGTGATAAAACGAGTAGAATTAACTATTTCAAGCACAAAGGGATTTATGCATTTAGAAAAAAGGCCATACTTGATTTTTACCGTTTACCAATGGGGGAGTTGGAAGCAACAGAAAAAATAGAGTGTATTCGTTTTTTAGAATACGGTAAAAACATCAAAATGGCGGTTTCAAATTCGCGCAGTGTTGAAATCGACACACCCGAGGATTTAAAACGAGCCAATTTGCTTATTCAGAAGAACAAGCAAAGCATCAACAACAAACACCGCAATTTTCCAATGGTTCCCAAAGTTGTATTCGGAAACGGTTGTTTTGACCAGCTTGCAAACATACTTGAGGAAAAAAGGCAAGAAAATGCACCCTTTATTTATTTAGTAGATGATGTCTTTGAGTCAAATGGTGATTTGATAAAACGCATTCCACTTTTACAAAAGGATAAAATTATTTATATCTCAACAAAAGAGGAGCCAAAAACCTCACAAGTTGATACCATTGTTAGCACACTTAAAAAGGAGTATGATGAATTACCTTCAGGAATTATTGGAATTGGAGGAGGAAGTGTACTTGATTTAGCAAAAGCGGTTTCTATATTACTCACCAATCCGGGAAGTGCAGCTGATTACCAGGGCTGGGATCTTGTTGAAAACAAAGCGATTTATCACATAGGTATTCCCACCATATCAGGAACCGGGGCAGAGGTTTCCCGAACCTGTGTATTAAGTGGACCTGAGCGAAAGTTGGGCATCAACAGTGATTTCACTCCCTTTGATCAGGTGGTTCTCGATCCTGAACTGACCAAAGGAGTTTCAAAGAATCAATGGTTTTATACCGGAATGGACTGTTACATACACTGCATTGAATCCTTAACGGGAACATTTTTAAATGCCTTCAGCCAAAGTTATGGTGAGAAAGCACTCGATTTGTGTAAAGAAATCTTTTTGAGTGATTCCATAACCGATGAAGATTCAAGAGCCAAATTGATGATGGCTTCCTGGCACGGTGGTATGAGTATAGCTTATTCTCAAGTGGGGGTAGCCCACGCGATGAGTTACGGACTTTCCTTTGTTTTGGGCACCAAACACGGCATTGGAAACTGTATCGTGTTTAATCATCTCGATGAATTTTATCCGGAAGGGGTTGCTCTTTTTAAGGAGATGGTTGAAAAGCATCAGATTGATATTCCAACCGGTATTTGTAAGAACATGACAGACGCTCAATTTGATACAATGATAGGCGTTGCGATGAGTCTGGAGCCTCTTTGGGAAAACGCTTTAGGTGCCGACTGGAAAAAGGTAATCACACACCATAAGCTTAAAACACTTTATAAAAAATTGTAATATGCGTTTTCTGGCCTCATTCATTTTTACAAAACTCATGGGGTGGAAGCTTGAAGGCGACATGTCTCCCCATATCAAAAAAGCAGTTGTTATAGTTGTTCCTCACACAAGTTGGCATGATTTCTATATAGGTGCGTTTGCACGTAAAATTTTAAATCTTAAAATTAATTTTATTGCAAAAAAAGAGTTGTTTAAATTTCCTTTTGGCTGGTATTTTAAATGGATGGGTGGCGCTCCCGTAGATCGCAAATCAAACCAAAACACGGTTCAACAAGTTGTTGAATTATTTAATGAGCGTCAGGAATTCAGGCTCGCCATTGCCCCTGAAGGAACCCGAAAGAAAGTGGACACATGGCGATCGGGCTTTTATTATATGGCTTTGGAAGCGAATGTTCCCATCATTTGTGTTGCTTTTGATTATGGTGTCAAAACAGTCAAAATTCAAACACCTTTTTACCCCACAGGAGATTTTTCAAAAGACATGGATTTTCTTAAATCCTTTTACAAGGGAGTTGAAGGAAAAATTAAAGATTTTACCTAAATTTAAGCTTAAGTTTCAATCATTTGTTTTTCAGTTTCCCAATCTTATTTTATTTTGATGATTATAAAATTTAAAAATGAGACCTAATCCTTGAATTGAATTTGTAATTTTGTCACGCCCCAAATTTAAAGACTATTTAAAAAATGAAAAAACCGAAAATCTATTTATCCTCCCCACATATGGGCGGGAATGAGATTTCATTTGTGAACGAAGCTTTTGAGACAAACTGGATAGCCCCCCTTGGCCCCAACGTTTCAGGCTTTGAAAGCGACCTGGCAACCTACTTATCTTCAGCAGGTGAATCTTGTCATGTAGCAGCTTTAAGTTCAGGTACTGCTGCCTTGCATCTTGCATTGATTCTTTTAGGTGTTAAACACGGCGACGAAGTGATTTGTCAAAGTATGACATTTTCAGCTTCAGCAAACCCCATTGTATATCAGGGAGCACTTCCTGTTTTTATCGATAGTGAGCCCGAAACCTGGAATTTGTGTCCTATTGCCCTTGAAGCAGCTATAAAAGACCGGATAAAGAAGGGGAAAAAACCAAAGGCTATCATAGCAGTTCATTTGTATGGTATGCCTTATCAGGTTGATGAAGTGACTCGCATTGCGAATCACTATGAGATACCTGTTATTGAAGACAGTGCAGAGGCTATGGGAAGTACTTATAAGGGTAAAAAGTGTGGCACTTTTGGTGCTATTTCCATTTTGTCTTTTAATGGTAATAAAATAATCACTACCTCCGGTGGAGGGGCATTGGTTTCAAAAAATAAATCGCATATAGAAAAAGCTGTTTTTCTTGCAACACAGGCCAGAGACCAGGCACCTCATTATCAACATAGCGAAATTGGCTACAATTACAGAATGAGTAATGTTTGTGCAGGTATAGGTCGCGGACAAATGCAAGTGCTTGATTCCCACGTTCAAAGAAGACGACAAAATCACTTTTTTTACAAACAATTGTTTGATAAAACCAATGGAGTGTGTATCTTTAAAGAATCAAATGAGCATTATTATTCCAATCACTGGCTAAGTTGTGTGCTTATTGAACCCAAAAAAACAAATGGAATTACAAGAGAGGATTTGCGATTGGCACTTGAAAAAGAAAATATTGAGTCGAGACCTTTATGGAAACCCATGCACTTGCAACCGGTATTTGTCAATTCACCTTTTTATGGCGGTGAAATTGCAGAAACCCTTTTTGAAAATGGATTGTGTTTGCCATCTGCATCAAACCTCACATCAGAGGACTTGAACAGATTACAGGATGTAATATATTCTGTATTTAATTAATTTTTTTAAATGTCCCCACGACATTTTAGAGTTTTTCGCTGTTTTTAAACAAGCTTATTTTTATGATACAGGGATTAAAAAATAAATTATTGAAATCAATATATACCGGTGATAATCAAATTGGCATCACAAGTATTAGATATTTACCCCGGTGGATAGTCATTGGTATTGATGTTCTTATTATTGCGTTTTCGTTGTTAATGACACATCTTATATTGGAGAATTTGAATATTCGGTATTATAATACTTTGAGTCTTTCACAACAATTTCTAATTATTCTGTTTACTAATATTATATTCTTTTTTGTTTTCAGAACATACTCGGGACTTGTGAGGCACTCTACATTCACAGACATTGCAAAATTGGTATTGGCCTCTTTCACAACGTTATTATTAGTGACAACGCTAAACTATTCGTTCTTCTTTATAACCGGGAAAAAGTTGTTTTTAATGCCCTTTTTGGTTTTTTACACCTTTTTTTCTTTTTCTTTTCTATTACTTTTCAGGCTTTTGGTTAAGCAAGTTTATCGTGCTTATAAAGGGAAAAGTCAAGATGGGAGCTTTAAAAAGCGTATTTTTATTTATGGAACAGACGATCAGGCAATTTCCATCGCAGAAGCCTTGCAAACAGAAACAATAAACCCCTTTGAAATAGTAGGGTTTTTAGCACATAAAAAATCATATAAGAGCCTAAGAATTCTGGATAAACCGGTTATTCCTTTAAAGGACAATCTCATAGATAAATTGCAAAACTATTCCATTAATGGCTTAATGATTATTGATGATACATTGTCAATTAAGGAGAAAAATAAACTGGTTGATTTGTGTCTAAAGGTCAATGTGCAGATTTACAATGTTCCCCGCATTGAAAAATTGCAGCAAAAGAAAAATATTAACTCCCAGATTCGTGCGATAGAGATTGAAGATTTGTTAAACAGGGAGGTGATTAATCTCGATAATGAAAACATTCGAAGTACAATTGAAGGACAAACCATATTAATCACCGGAGGTGCCGGCTCAATTGGAAGTGAAATAGTTAGACAAGTCATTAAATACAAGCCAAAGCAAATTGTAATTCTCGATCAGGCAGAGACTCCACTTTATGAGTTAGAACTTCAGTTAAGAGAAAGCTATCCTACTGTCAATCTGGTAACTGAGTTAGCCAATATAACAAATATGTATCGGCTTGCTTTGGTTTTTGATCAATATGACTTTGACCTTATATACCACGCCGCCGCTTACAAACATGTTCCCATAATTGAGAGAAACCCGCATGAAGCTATTTATGTTAATTTACTTGGTACAATGAACCTTGTGAAGCTTGCGATTTCAAGCAGTGTTAAACGATTTGTTATGGTATCAACAGACAAAGCTGTAAACCCTACAAATGTTATGGGAGCTTCAAAACGAGCTGCAGAAATGTATGTTCAATCCATTCAGGAAGAAAAAGGAGTTCCAACAAAATTTATTACAACCCGTTTTGGAAATGTTCTTGGTTCAAATGGCTCTGTAATTCCACATTTTAAAAGACAAATTGCTAATGGGGGTCCTGTTACAGTTACACATCCTGATATCATTAGGTACTTTATGACTATTACAGAAGCCTGTCAATTGGTATTGCAAGCCGGATCAATGGGTAAAGGTGGTGAAGTTTTTGTATTTGATATGGGAAAACCTGTTCGCATAATGGATCTGGCAATAAGAATGATTAGGCTTTCAGGATTAAAACCGGAGGAGGATATAAGAATTAAAGTCACCGGGTTGAGACCGGGAGAAAAGCTATTTGAAGAATTGCTTGCAGATACTTCAATTAATCTGCCCACGCATCATGAAAAAATTATGGTTGCAAAAGATGCACCCAAGCCGTTTAAAGATTTGAAAATAAAATATGATCGTTTAGTAAAAACTTCTTTAAGAGGAGAACAAGAAAAGGTAGTTAAACTATTAAAAGAAATTGTACCTGAGTTTAAAAGTGAAAATTCAATTTTTGAATCTTTGGACTCCTAAATTCCAGTATTTTAATAAAGGATCATAAATTATTTAGTTCTTCAATAAAAACGAATTACCTTTGCAAATTAAAAAAATATAAATGTTTGAACTTAATATATTCATTGAAAAATCATTTAGAAAGCTATTGTTATTTACAATAATACTCTCAACCCTAGCTTCTTGTGTTTCAAAAAAAGATATTTTGTATCTTCAGGATATTGAAAAAATGGCTACAAATAGTGACGCCATGTTTAGCACACCTGTGATACAACCCAATGATATTTTATCCATTAACGTGACAGCTTTTGATATGGAAGCTGCTGCACCTTTTAATCTTATTATGCCTGCAAGAACTGTTCAGGAATTGACAAACACGTCAACAAAAGAGCTTCAAGGTTATTTGGTGAGTATAGATGGAACAATTGAATTTCCTGTATTAGGAACCCTCAAAGTGGCTGGTTTAAGCCGTCAGGAATTGATTGAAAAAATGAAAGAGGAAATACGCGTTTACATTAAAGACCCCATTGTTAATGTTACGATTTCAAATTACAAAGTAACAGTATTGGGTGAGGTGATGCGCCCGGGAATTTATAACATTCCAGACGAAAGAATCACTTTACTTGAAGCACTTGGTAAAGCCGGGGATTTAACAATTTATGGAAAACGCACAAATATTATTCTTCTTAGAGAACAAGATGGTGTTAAAACACATAGTATTATTGATATTACCAAATCAGACTTTTTAAATTCACCCTATTATTTTTTAAAACAAAATGATGTTATTTATGTTCAGCCAAATAGTGCACAAGTCAATTCTGCTGCATACAACCGAAACTCATCAGTTTATATTTCAATAGCATCTGTATTGGTTTCGCTTATTGTTCTAATCTCCAGATAAAAAAATTATGGACAACCCCCAAAATACTAATAGCTTACATTCCCATAACGAACCTACACTAAGGGAGCAAATTGAAATCTACCTGAGACACTGGCCTTGGTTTCTTATTGCGGTAATTCTCACTCTTTCTGTTGCTTACATTTATTTGAGATACTCAACGCCTTTTTTTCAATCCACAACCAGCATTATCATAAAAGACAGTAAAGGGAGAGGCGCAGCTTCTGAGCTTGCTGCATTTGAAGACATTGGACTCATAAGCGGAATGAATACAAACAGTATCGAAAATGAAATAGAAATTCTTAGGTCAAGACGTTTGCTTAGAAATGTTGTTGACGAACTCAATCTTAATATCAGATACTTTAGAGAGGGAAAAATTAAAACGAGCGAACTTTTCCTTAATTTGCCTTTTGAAGTAAAAATTCTGGAAGAAAGTATTGAGGCTAAATTTCCAAATTATCAATTGCAGTTTAAAATACTTTCACCTGATACGTTTCAGTTTATTGATGAAGGTAACAACATAAACATCACTGCCGGCTTTGGAGATAAAATGGAATTGCCATATGGTGCAATAACAGTTATACCAAATCTTGAAGTGCTCCAATCTCTGAAGACAGAAGAAAACTACACCCTACAGGTACAGCTATCCAATCCTGAAAATATAGTGAGTTATTACCGGCAGGCAATACAGGTAAATCCGGTTGTTAAAAACAGTAGTGTGATTCAGCTTACACTCAATGATCCCGTTAAGGATAAAGCAGAAGCAATACTCAATGAATTGGTGGTTCAGTACAACAAAGACGCCATTGAGGATCGAAATATGGTCGCTACAAATACCGCTCAGTTTATTGAGGAACGTCTTGAAATTATTACAAAAGAACTTGATTCTGTTGAAACTGATAAAGTTATTTTCAAGCAAGAAAATAATCTTACCGATATAGAATCTGAAGCCCAGCTTTTTCTTGAAAGTGCAAGTGAATTAAACAAAAGACAGTTAGATCTTACTACCCAAATGTCTTTAGTAGATAATATCATTAACTATTTGTCTGAAGATGACAAAACAGCATTGCTTCCCTCAAACCTGGGGATTACCCAAGATGGCTTACAAGGTTTAATTCAGAATTACAATCAATTGGTCTTAGAACGCAACAAACTTTTGAGAAGCTCAACAGAACAAAATCCTGTGGTAGTCAATCTGGCAAATCAAATTGACCAATTGAAAGTAAATGTACTTAGAAGTCTCAACAATGTGAAGTCCTCTCTGGAGACTTCGCTGCGTGATTTGAGAAGACAGGAGGGGGTTTTTGGTTCAAAAATCACACAAGTTCCTGATACTGAAAAAGAATTTAGAAACATTGTAAGACAACAAAACATTAAAGAAGCCCTTTATTTGTTTTTATTACAGAAAAGAGAAGAAACGTCCTTGTCACTAGCTGTAACTGCACCAAAAGCAAAAATTGTTGACCTGGCTCACAGTTCATCACGGCCGGTATCTCCCAAACCCAATATCATATTTCTTGCGGCCCTTTTATTAGGGTTATTGATTCCGTTTTTGATTATTTATCTCAATCAATTGCTCTATAATAAAGTGAGCAATAGAAAGGATATTGAAAGACTTGCACCAAACATTGCACTCATTGGCGAAATTCCAAAATTGGGTAGAGGTGAAGACGAACTTATTCAGAAAAACGATACGTCTGTTCTGGCAGAATCATTCCGAATTTTAAGAACAAACCTTCAGTATATTTTTGCCAACAAAAACCTTGGTGAAAAATCAAAAACCATTTTTGTTACTTCAACAGTCAAAGGAGAAGGAAAAACGTTTACATCCGTGAATCTGGCATTGACTTTATCTAATGTTGGCAAGAAAGTTATTTTAGTGGGGTGCGATATCAGAAACCCGCAATTGCATCGCTTTATTCAAAACTCAAACACAATGCGGGGAGTGACAGACTTTTTGGTTCAACCAGATTTGACACTCAATGAATTAGTTCACGAATCACCCTTTAATACAAATTTGGACATATTGTTTTCAGGTAATATACCTCCAAACCCGGCAGAACTTCTTTTAAACAATCGGGTGGCGATTCTTTTTGAAAATTTAAAACAACACTATGATTATGTGATTGTTGACACAGCACCTTCTATGCTTGTGACAGATACACTTTTAATCAACAAATTTGCAGATGTGACACTCTATGTGATCAGAGCAGATTATACAGAGCGACGTTTGATTGAGTTTCCTGTTGATTGTGTTGAAGATGATAAACTGCAAGGAGTCTCATTTATCCTCAACAATGTGAGAATGGCAAACTTTGGCTATGGAAATAAGTATGGATATGCCTATGGAGTAGAGAAAAAAAGCTTTTTCCAAAAATTATTCAACTTTTAAACCTACTAATTGAATTTCTTACGAAAACCAAAAAGCCCTTTGAATTTTCAAAGGGCTTTTTGGTTTATAAATTTTGTCTTTTGAAAATTAAGATTCTTCCATAGTGTGATAGACGTTTTGTACATCGTCATCTTCTTCAATTTTTTCTAGTAGTTTCTCTACATCTGCTACCTGATCTTCTGTGAGTTTTTTTGTCACTTGCGGAATGCGTTCAAAACCCGATGATAAAATTTCAAGATTGTTCTCCTCTAAATACTTTTGTATCGCACCAAAGCTTTCAAATGGGGCATAAATCAAAATGCCATCTTCATCTTCAAATATCTCCTCAACTCCAAAATCTATCAATTCCAGTTCCAGTTCCTCAAGGTCTAAATCAGAATTTGGAATTCTAAAATTACAGCTATGATCAAACATGAAAACCACAGAGCCGCTTGTGCCCAAACTACCGTCACATTTGTTGAAATAGGATCGAATGTTTGCGACAGTTCTCGTGTTATTGTCAGTGGCTGTTTCAACCAAAATAGCAATTCCGTGTGGAGCATAGCCTTCAAAAATCACCTCCTTATAATCCCCTTGATTTTTATCTGAAGCACGTTTTATGGCACGTTCAATATTGTCTTTGGGCATATTCACAGACTTTGCGTTTTGTATAACCGCACGCAATCTGGAATTTGAATCGGGGTCAGGGCCACCTTCTTTAACTGCCATAACAATGTCTTTACCAATGCGTGTAAACGCTTTAGACATGGCAGACCAGCGTTTCATTTTTCTAGCTTTCCTGAATTCAAATGCTCTTCCCATTCTCTGAAAATTGTTTAATTTTTAGACATCAAAAATACTACTTCTTAAAAAATATTAACTAACAATACTGTCGATTATTTGTGCTAGCTGAAAATCTTTTTCGGTAAGACCACCTTCCTCGTGTGAGCTTAGTGAAATACTCAGTTTGTTATAGACATTACTCCAGTCCGGGTGGTGGTTCAGTTTTTCGGCTTCAAAGGCAATGCGGGTCATGACCGTAAAGCAATCTTTAAAATCTGAAAACTCAATGGTGGTATGTATGGCATCATCGCCATAGTCCCATCCTTCAATGTCTTTCATTTGCTTTTCAATTTGTGCTTCTGTTAACTTGCTCATATCAAAGTTGTTTTTAGTGTTAGTATTCCTTCGTTTAATGTGATTTCATCTATAACATCATTTACAGTGAATTGATGTTCTTTTAAGTCAGTTTCTTTTTTAGGTAAAACCGCCAGAAACCGATCTTTATTTGATTCAAAGACCTGCTTGAATATGGGTTTTTTTGAACCTAGTTTTTCAGTAATTTCTTCAAACAAATCACTGTGATGAATCAAATCTGTACTGCCAATGTGAAAAGTACCATGTTTTTTTTGATTAATCATATAATGTACTTGTTGCGAAAAGGTTGACTCTGAAGCAACATTGACAACCAAATCTGAATAAACCTCAAAGGTCGTTTTATTTTTAATAGCTTCTTTTAATTGTGTAATGATTGGAGCGTTTACTCCCAAAACCATTGGTGAGCGCAGTATGGCATATTTTTTTTCCGGCAATTCTTTGATGATTTTTTCAACTGATATTGCATATTTTCCTTCTTCAGAGACCGAAAGGGGTTTGTCTGTCTCTTTTGCCGGAAAATTCATAGTACCATCAAAAATTTGAGCACTGGATATAAAAATCAAACGGCAATGAGATGTGACCATAGTATAGGCCATCAATTGTTTATGAACCTTTAAAAGGTCTGTAAAGTTTCCTTTAAGGCATGAAATAACAACATTGGGTTTGATTTTATTTAAAAGCGTTTCTACATCATCAGTAGCGGCATCAAATCTAAAGAAAACCTCATTTTGATCATAAAAATCACTGGGACTAAAATACGTGCCATAGACGTCAAAATAAGGCAGGAGTTCTTTATAAAGCAAATTGCCCACAAAACCACTCGCACCCAGGATTAATATTCGTTTTCCCATTAACCTTTGTAGAATGGGAGTTTAACGACTGTAGCCGGAATTTGATTTTTTCTTATTTGAATGTAAATACGACTTCCCACATCAGAGAAAGAAACAGGCACATAGCCCAATCCTATGCCTTTGTTTAAAGAAGGGGCCATTGTACCGCTAGTTACGATCCCTATTTTGTTTCCGTCTGCATCTACTATTTCATAATCATGTCTTGGGATTCCTCTTTCGTCCAGTTCAAAGGCAACCAGTTTTCGGGTTACACCTTCCTCTTTTTGTTTTTTGAGGGCTTCGGCATTGATAAATTCTTTACTAAACTTTGTAATCCATCCCAGACCGGCTTCAAGAGGTGAGGTTTCTTCATTGATATCATTTCCGTAAAGGCAATACCCCATTTCTAATCTCAATGTATCACGAGCCGCAAGTCCGATGGGTTTAATCCCAAAAGCACCACCTGCTTCCATTACTTTGTTCCAAACTTGTTCGGCTTCACTGTTTTTGCAGTAAATTTCAAATCCGCCACTTCCGGTGTAACCGGTTGCAGAGATAATCACGTGTTCAATTCCGGCAAAATTGGCCACCACAAAACTATAAAAGGGAATGCTGCTCAAATCAACAGATGTCAAGGATTGCATCGCTTCAACGGCTTTGGGACCTTGAATGGCAAGCAAGGAATAGTCATCGGAAAGATTGCGCACTTCGGCACCCATGGCGTTGTGTTTGTTGACCCACGCCCAGTCTTTATCAATATTTGAGGCATTAACAACCATCATATATTTTTCTTGATTAAAACGATAGACAATCAAATCATCTACAATACCTCCGGTTTCATTAGGGAAGCAACTGTATTGTGCTTTTCCGTCCACCAGTTTTGAAGCATCGTTTGAACATACTTTTTGAATAAGCTCTAAGGCTTTGGGTCCTGAAATCAAAAACTCTCCCATATGGGAAACATCAAAAACGCCCACGGCTTTTCTTACGGTTTCATGTTCTGCGTTTACACCTTCATATTGAACCGGCATATAGTAACCTGCAAAAGGCACCATCTTTGCGCCAAGGGCTTCGTGTATGTGAGATAAAGCGGTATTTTTCATCTAATTGATCTATTTTTAAGTGTAGTGCAAATTTATTTAAAATAGTAGAGTTTACCCATTAATTGTTTGAATCTTATGAACAGACTTAGTAAATTGCAGGGGTGGAGGTTTTGCTTCCAGCCTTCCGCCTAGCGCTTCAAAGCTTCCATCGGCCGCCAAAGGCTTGCCGACGGCACGGCAGGCGACGAAGCGGCAGGCACGGCGCACAGTTCGCTGCGCTCGTGTCTTGTTTCTGGTTTTAAAAATTAATTATTAAAGTTAACTTAAAAAAATAACGTGAAAATATTTACTGCAAAACAAATGTATGAGGCTGATAAGGCCACAGAAGCTAAGGAAGGCATAACTTCCATTGATTTAATGGAACGTGCAGCCCGGCAGGCTTTTGAATGGATTGACAACAGTTTAAAAGGGTCACAGGTTCCCATTCATATTTTTTGTGGGATTGGCAACAATGGGGGAGATGGGATGGCTCTGGGCAGGATGTTGCTCAATAAAGGATACACGACCCATTGTTATGTGGTTAACTATAGTGAGAAGCGATCAAAATGCTTTTTAATCAATTATGACCGCTATAAAAACACCACCAAAGTGTGGCCAAAGCTTATAAAAGGAACCCATGATTTCCCAGAACTCACAAATGAGGGAATACTTGTAGATGCCATTTTTGGTATTGGTCTCAACCGCCCTTTGGAGGGATGGGTCAAAGAACTGGTTCAGCACATTAACAAAGCCAATGCATTTACACTTTCTATTGATATTCCCAGCGGGTTGTTTATCGATGCTCCCACACCCGATTTTGAAGCGGTCATCAAAGCCAATTTAACATTAACATTTCAAGCGCCCAAATTGCCCTTTTTCCTTCCTGAAACAGCCGGATTTACGCAGTCGTTTCAAATTCTGGATATAGGTTTAGACCCGGAGTATCTCTTTAAAACCCCCACAGAAGCCAAGTTAATCTTAAAAAATGATACACAAGGGATGTATCTTCCCAGAAGAAAATTTGATCACAAAGGCAGCTATGGGCACGCTCTTATCGTGGGGGGAAGTTATGGAAAAATGGGAGCCGTTACTCTGGCAACGAAATCTTGTTTACGGTCTGGCGCCGGAAAAGTGACCGCTTACATTCCCAAATGTGGGTATTCCATCCTTCAAACAGCAGTTCCCGAAGCTATGGTTAATACTGATGAAAACGAAAAGCAAATTACACAATTTCCGACTCCTGGGGATTATCAGGCAATAGGAATTGGGATTGGTTTAGGAACCCACAAGGAAACAGCTAAAGGTTTTGCAAACGCACTCAAAAACCAAAAAGCACCTTTGGTACTTGATGCAGATGCCCTTAACCTGCTGAGTGAAAATAAAGAACTTTTAGAGCTTGTGCCTCCTAAATCTGTTTTAACGCCCCATCCCGGTGAACTACAGCGGCTCATAGGCAACTGGAAAAACGATTTTGACAAACTCGCTAAAACCAAAAAACTATCTAAAGAGCTTGACAGCATAATTGTCATAAAAGGTGCCCATACCATCACAGTCTATAAAGATAACCTCTACATAAACACAACGGGAAATCCCGGCATGGCTACAGCCGGTACCGGTGATGTATTAACCGGAATCATAACAGGACTCATAGCACAAGGCTATGACCCGCTGATCGCAGCAGTTTTTGGTGTTTATCTACATGGTAGTGCCGGCGATATAGCTTCACAGCATCAAGGATTTAATTCGTTGATAGCCGGTGATTTGATTGACTTTTTGGGAGATGTATTTTTGAGTTTGTTAAACCAAAGTGATATTTGACTAAAGAAAAAAGATTAAATTAATCTAAAAATAAATTGATAATTTAAAAGTTTGGGATTGCCCTATAAATTATTAGAAAAACGGATATATTTTATATTTCTTCACTTTTAGACAAGGCAAAAATATGATGTTATGCTTTCTACTTCTTAAATGAATTTAAACTATTAAATCACACAATTGTTTTCGAATTCTCTGAAATGTTCTCATAAACAGCATTCCATAAATTGATTCTTTTTTCTAATGTAATTTTTGATATTTCATAAGCTTCATCCCACATTAATTTATTTTCACCGCATAGGATTATCATCATATTTTCAGATAATTTACTGTGATGATCCCCATCAAGCTCAATGTGTCTTTCTAAGTAGTAATTTAATAAACTAATCTTGTCTGGAAATTGTTTTTTAAATTCATCTACCATTGTTAAGAACATTTCAGGAATTAAGTCTTCTCGTCCATATGTAAATGCTGCAGCAATTAAGTGTGGCTTGCCAGTTTTTATTACATCAAATGTATGTTTTAAAAATTCACTAACGTGAAAGGGTAAATCATTTTTTTCAATTGATTTTTCCAGGCATCCTGTTTTTTTTAACTCATCTATGAAATTATGAATCTTTTTAGTTGAAGCTCCAATTTGATCCATCGCATCAAGGTAAATTTCAAAATGACTTTTTCTTATTCCATAATAATCCAAATCACTCTCTTCACCAACTACAATTTCATTGATTAAATACCTTACTTCACCATCACCTTTAGGAAACCAAGGAATGCAAGTTGATGTTAAATGAATTTGAAGCGATTTTAAAAGAGACATAAAATCCCAAACGGCAAAGATATGATACTCCATAAACGTTGACATATCATCTAAAGTTATTATAGACTCAAATACTTTATGATTAATAAGTTCTGTTTTGATAGGTGAAATTTTGTTTTTAATAAAGTCAATACCTGTATAATTCATTTTGTTTAAATTTATATTAATACAAAATTACTTTGTCCCCCCTTATTTTTTTTTTAATCATTAATACTTTATTATAAATTTTAGATAGATATAAAAGTACTTTAATTGTTTAAACCTTAAAAAGCTAAAGTTTAAATTATTGAGACAATATTTTAAAATATCAGGAATTTTTTATATAGTTTTCTAAGGTTAAATTACTTTTATTATTGTATTTTATTTGTTTCATTTTTTTTTGAACAATTTTAAAGTTAATACTTATTTAATAGGTATAATTTAAGTGAAATTTTAAGGCCTCTTTTTTTTACCATAAGAGGTCTTTTTTTATGATACTGTTTTAATTATAGTATGAGCATTGTTTTAAATTCGAAGTATTTTTGGAAAAAATTCTATCATCTAATCTTTAATATTGCTTTTTCCTCAAAAAGAAATCTCATAGTAATATTTTTATTAATATATTTTCAAGCATTCACACAAATACCAGAATACTATGAAGATATTGATTTTTCTATTTCTTCAGAAGGTTTATACAACGACCTTTCTCAATTAGTTACAACTTCTCAAACGGGATTATCTTATTCAGCCATCTGGAATCTTTTGCAACAAGCAGATCTTGATCCAAATGATGAAACTTTAACAAATCTTTTATTGGTATATGGTTTTAATGATGAAGATGGTATTTCTTCAACCGATCGATCACGTGATAAAGATTTAAATTGCAACTTTAGTGGCAATTGTGATGGTTATTGGAACAGAGAGCATGTCTTTCCTCAATCACTGGCAAATCCACCTATGACAACCAGTACTATTGGGACAGGTACAGATGCCCATAATTTGAGAGCCTGTGATGTTCAAGCAAATAGTCAACGTGGTAATAACAAGTTTGTTAATGGAAGTGGAGATCCTTTTTATGGTGGAGTTGATAATTACTACCCTGGAGACGAATGGCGTGGGGATGTGGCCAGAATTATTCTTTATATGTACTTGCGATATCAAGAGGAATGTTTGCCTTCCTATGTTGGAAGTGGCTTAGCAACATACAATGCCAATATTCCAGATATTTTTCTCGATTGGAATGTAATTGATGCAGTATCAGATTTTGAAATTCAACGCAATGAAGTTATATATCAATTTCAAGGCAATCGCAATCCGTTTATTGACAATCCTTATTTGGCTTCACTTTTGTGGGGAGGCCCTACAGCACAAAATACTTGGCCTCTTGATGGATCAGATATAGTGCTTGATTCTGATTTTACCCCAGTTAACGAAATTGATTATCAAGACTATATATCTTCTTCACCGTTAACTGTTTCATCTGAT
>JANSXN010000010.1 GCA_024742935.1 Flavobacteriaceae bacterium | reverse complement strand
ACTTTCTATTCTTGTAGATGCAGATGAAGAAGGCTACTTGCTCCAAATTTTTACAAAACCCATTGAAGACAGGCCCACTCTTTTCTTTGAAATCATTCAGCGAATGGGTGCAAGAGGATTTGGTGCCGGAAATTTTAAAGCCCTTTTTGAATCTATTGAACGAGAACAGGCGCTTAGGGGTACCTTATAATTTTGTAACAAAATCAACCCATCAATCGTTATTAAATTAATGAATCATTGTGGAACGACAATTGCAATGCTCTATTTAAACAAGTAAGAAATAAACCTATGAGAGTATTTTTGATTCTAATTTCGCTAATTATAAGTCTCCCTGTTTTGGCACAAAAAAAGGCATTTCAGGATGGCGAATGGTTTAAATTCAGAGTTTCCTATTCAGGGTTTTTAACTGCAGGTTATGCCACGCTACAAGTTGATAATGCAATTTTAAACGGTAAAGAGGTTTATCATGTAAAAGGCTATGGGAAAAATTCAGGACTTTCAAGAATATTCTTTAAAGTTGAGGATATTTATGAAACTTATATGGACAAGAAAAAAGATATTCCATACAGGTTTATAAGAGATATCAATGAAGGGGGACACACCCGTGATATTATCGTAGATTTTGATCACAACAAAAAAGAAGCCCTTGTTTTTGACCGAAAAAAAGATACCAAAAAAACCTTTTCTTTCCCTGAAGGTGTTCAGGATATGCTTTCAACGTTTTATTATCTTAGAAATAATATTGACACATCAAAACTAAGAAACGGAGACACACACGATGTGGATATGTTTTATGGGGACGAAAGTTTTAAGTTTCGCCTTAAGTTTTTGCGTAAAGAACTTTTAAAGACTAAATTTGGCCAAGTTGAAACGCTTGTTTTTAGGCCTTATGTTGAGTCTGGAAGAGTGTTCAAAGAAAAGGAAAGTCTAACGGTCTGGATTTCTGATGATGACAATAAAATTCCTTTAAAAATTGTAGCAGATTTATCAGTGGGTTCACTAAGAGCAGATCTCGATGAGTTTAAGGGTTTAAAACATTCTTTTAAAATTTTAGCAAAATAATTAAATGAGTACATCTCCCAAAACAAATGAATTAATAGAACAACTAGAAAAGAAGTTTTCTAACTTGGGTCAAGATTTAAATGTTCATTTAGAGGGACTTTTACACGGCAAACCCATCACATATTGGGATTATATTCAAACAGACGCACTACTTAATTTACAAATTCAACGCACCAATCTACCAGACGAGATGGTATTTATTATGTACCATCAAGTCAATGAGCTATTGTTTAAAATGATTCTTTGGGAAATTGAGCAAGTTGCCTTTAAAAAAAACCTTGACGCTCCTTTTTTTAGTTCAAAATTAATGCGCATCAGCAGGTATTTTGATATGCTTACCTCCTCATTCAATATAATGAAAGAAGGAATGGAAGCAGCCCAATATATGAAATTTAGAACCACTTTGACTCCGGCAAGTGGATTTCAAAGTGCTCAATACAGAAAAATAGAGTTTGCTTCTACTGAACTTATCAACCTAATCGACAACCGATTTAGAGATAGTATTGACAGAAACACTCCATATGAACATGCTTTAGAGCATCTCTATTGGCAAGCCGCAGGCAAGGATTATAAAACCGGAAAAAAATCTCAGTTACTCAAAGCCTTTGAAGAAAAATACCGTGTTGAATTTGTAGATTTCACAGAAACTTACAATAAAAAAAACTTATACACCAAGTTCAAAACTCTTCCCGATGAAGTTAAAGCAGACCCAACATTAATTAAGGCAATGCGACATTATGATTATACCGTAAACATCACCTGGGTGATGGCCCATTATGATGCAGCAAACCATTACTTAAGCGGAGGAGATTCATCAAAAGTAGTAGAAGCAACCGGTGGAAGTGAGTGGACTAAGTATATGCACCCCAAATACCAAAAAAGAATATTTTTCCCAAGTCTCTGGTCTAAAGATGAAATCGAAAATTGGGGAACAAACATTTAAAATTGAAAGCCTTGACAAAATTTAGTTACCTTCTCCTTCTTTCTCTACTCATTATCAGCTGTAAAAACGACCCAACCGACGACCCAGAAATCGTTGAAAAAGAAGTCCCAAAAATGATCGAAGAATTTGGGTTTAAACTAAATGATTTTGAGGTCATCAGAGACACCATACAATCTGGAGAAACATTTGGGTTTTTAATGGATAAACAAGGTGTTTCTGCCGCAAAAGTGTTTTCAATAGTAAATAAAGTTAAAGACATAATTGACGTAGCCAGATTAAGAGCCGGAAGACCCTATACAGTTCTCAAATCAAAAGATACAACAAACACCCCACAAGTTTTTATCTACCAGCCCTCAAGAATTGATTATGTTGTAATCCATTTGGGTGATAGTATTTATTCATACAGAGGTAAACTCCCCATTTCTACAAAAAGGAGAATGGCTTCCGGAGTGATTACCTCCTCACTTTCACAATCTATGGTTGATGAAGGTTTGAGTCAAATTCTAGTCCACGAGTTATCCAGCGTTTACCAGTGGACAGTTGATTTTTTCAAACTTCAAAAAGGAGACAATTTCAAAATTATTTATAACGAAAATTACATCAACGACACCATTTATGCCGGCATTGAAAGTGTGGAGGCAACACTTTTAAATCATTATGGTAAACCTTATTATGGTTTTCGGTTTATGACAGATAGTGTACAGGGAGTATCAGACTATTATGACGAAAAAGCAAACACACTAAGAAGTTTCTTTCTAAAAGCACCATTAAATTATTCAAGAATATCCTCCCGGTTTAGTCCAAGTCGTTTACATCCTGTTACCAGACAAAGACGACCCCATTTAGGCACAGATTATGCTGCGCCCCACGGCACCCCCATTGTATCAACTGCAAATGGTATTGTAGAACGTTCAGGTTACACAGGAGGCAACGGCAACTATGTAAAGGTAAAACACAATAATACCTATTCCACTCAATACCTTCATATGTCAAAAAGAGCTGTAAAAAAAGGTGATAGGGTGAAACAGGGAGATGTCATTGGCTATGTGGGAAGTACCGGGCTGGCTACGGGCCCTCATGTATGCTACCGCTTTTGGTATAATGGAAAACAAGTAGACCCTTATGCTATCAATCTACCCGCTGCAGAACCCATAAAAGAAGAATTTAAGGAGGACTATTTTAAATTTATCAAACCACTCAAAGCAGAAATTGATGCCATTCCGGAAAAAACAATTCCACTTTAATTGATAATAGAGATTTTTCAATTGGAATTTGTATTTGTCAATAGACATTTTATTTGTTAACAACCCTGTTAAAAAGTTTACTTCGCTTTAAATCAGCATACTATATTTTAAAATAACTTTGTTATCATTTATTAATCATTATAACATATTCTTAACAATGTGATAAGATATGAATCTATGAATTTTCTTTCTTTTGCATAAATTTTAACTAACAAATATAATTATGAAAAAACAACTACTCTTTTTATTTTTAATTGTAAGCTCACTAGGGTTTTCACAAGGCGTGGTGACCGGTAAAATTGTATCCGGTGACTCAAATGAACCTCTTGCCGGTGCTAATGTAATTGAGGTTGGGACCTCAAATGGCACAATCACAGATTTTGACGGTAACTTTACTTTAAATGTAAGTTCAAACACAGGAACTATTGATGTTTCTTATTTGGGATTTTTAAGTTCTAAAAAACTTTTTTCACTAGCTGACGGTACTGCAAACCTTGGTTCAGTATCACTTCAGGAAGATGCAGATGCTCTTAATGAAGTTGTAATTATTGGTAAAGGAATTATTGACTTAGCTGCTGACAGAAAAACTCCCGTTGCAGTTTCAACAATTACAGCTGCTCAGATTCAAGCAAAAGCAACTGGAAACGTTGAGTTTGGTGAAGCTATGAAAAATACCCCTTCTATTTATGTTTCAAATCAAGCCGGGGGTTTTGGTGACTCTCAAATATTTTTGCGTGGTTTTGACCAAACAAACACGGCTTACCTTTTAAACGGACAGCCCATCAACGGAATGGAAGACGGTAGAATGTACTGGTCAAACTGGTCTGGCATGTCTGACGTTGCTAATGCCATTCAAATTCAAAGAGGTCTTGGTTCTTCAAAACTAGCCATTTCATCTGTGGGAGGTACAGTTAACATAATTTCTAAAACTACAGATTCAAGACAAGGTGGTTTTGTAAGATTTCTAGCAGGAAATGATAGTTACTTTAAAGGTACCGCAAGTTATAACACAGGATTGAATGACAAAGGTTGGGCTTTCTCATTTTTAATGGATCACTGGCAAGGACACAGAAAGTATTCTGAAGGTACTGCAGGTCAAGGTCAAAACTATATGTTCTCTGTGGGTTACAAGCCTAATGACAAACATGCATTTAACTTTTTAATTACAGGTGCACCACAATGGCACGATCAAAACTTTTCAAACTCTCTTGAAACTTATGAAGAAAGAGGTGAAAAATACAACGGTAACAGCGGTTTTTTGAATGGTGAGCGTAAATCTGAAAGAAGAAACTACTACCACAAGCCGGTTGCAAACTTAAACTGGGATTTTGATATCAATGACAATCTTGATCTTTCTACTGTTTTGTATGCTTCGTGGGGTCGCGGTGGAGGTACCGGTCCTTTTGGTAGAGGTTCAAATGTAAGGGATGAAAATGGACGTATTAACTGGGCGCAAATTATTGCAAACAATGTTGAAACTGCAGAAAATGGAATTGGCAATAATGATGATTCCAGAATCTTGAGATCAAGTGTTAACAATCATAATTGGTATGGTGCGCTCTCAAACTTAGGTTATACAAGTGATAACTGGAACTTTAATGTGGGTGTTGACGGAAGAACTTATACAGGTTTTCACTTCAGACAAATTGTAGATTATTTAGGACTAGACGGTTTTGAGGCCAACAACAGAATTCTTACAGAAACGTTTGAGCCAAATCCCTGGCAATCGTTATTCAATTTTGCTGATGAATCAGACAGAATTGATTATGACTATTCTGAAACAATCAACTATGTGGGTGGTTTTGGTCAGATTGAGTATGCAACTGATAGTTTCTCTGCTTTTGTTCAAGGAGCAGTATCTACTCAAAGTTATCAAAGAGATGGACGCTTTCCTTCAGACACAGACGGACTTGGAAAGTCAGAAAAAGTTTCAAAAGCAGGTTATAATGTAAAAGGAGGAATGTCTTATGCCTTTGACGACAATCACTCCATTTTTGCAAATGCCGGTTTTTATTCACGCCAACCTTATTTAGACAATATTTTTGTTGATGTAAGAAGATCTAATGAATTGGCTTCTCCTGAGGTTGATAATGAAGAGGTTACAGGCATCGAAGGAGGGTATCGTTTTAAAAACAACAACTTGAGAATCAACATTGATGTGTATTGGACAGAATGGGGTAACCGTTTTCTTGCTAGAGGTTTTGAAGACAATACTGACCCTGTCAACGCTGTTTACTTCACAGATCGTTTTACAGGAATTTCTCAGGTACACAAAGGATTTGAATATGAAGTAGAATACCGCCCTGATTATGGGAACTGGAGATTCCGTTCTTATGGTTCTATTGGAAACTGGAAGTATGATGGATCAACTTCATTTACAAGACAAAACGATGATACAGGTGTTTTTGTTATAACAGACGGTAATGTTGATTTAACCGGCACTAAAATTGGTAATGCTCCACAAACTTCATTTGGCTTTGGCGGTTCAATTGATATCATCGAAAATGTTTTAATATTTGATGCTGATTACAACATTTATACTGACTTATTTGGACAAGTAAACCCATTGAATGTAATTGCTGCATCTGAAGCAGGTGAAACATTCCAGGCGAAGAGATTATCTCCATATACACTAGCCGATGCAGGTCTTACATACAGATTTAATTTTGGTGAGCAAAGGTTTGTATTTAGAGGGAACGTTTATAACGTGTTTAATGAAGCGTATGTTGGACAAGCAGATGCCTTTGGTGTTTACTTAGGCGTAGGTAGAACTTATAACGCAAGTTTAAGATATAATTTCTGATTTTAGATTCAAATATTTAACTTTTAGCAAAACCACTTCTTGGAAACAAGAGGTGGTTTTTTGTTAAAATAAACACTATTTTTGTAAATCTTAAAAATAAACAATTATGGCTTTAGACAGAATTTTAGACGTTATTCATGGATATTGGGCTTACTTAGTTCTTCTAGTATTATTACTTGCCTCACTCAATGCAATTGTAAAATACTTTTCAAACCAACCCTTTGGCGCAAAGGATTTTAGAGTTTCTTTGTTTGGACTTATACTCACCCATATTCAAGTATTATTAGGCTTGTTATTATACTTTGCCCATCCCACATTAGGCTTTGCCTCTTTTACTAGAGATGACATGACAATGGCAGATATAATGGGCGACAGTGAGATGCGGTTGTTTGCCGTTGAGCACCCATTAATTATGATAATTGCCGTTGTTTTGATAACAATTGGGTATTCAAAGCACAAAAAACAACTCACCTCAAAAGGAAAGTTTAAAATGCTTGCCATTTTCTACACTATTGGCTTAATATTGATTTTAAGCAGGATTCCTTGGGATCACTGGTTAACTTCGTAAATAAAAAAAACTCCCGTCATTTCAACGGGAGTTTTTTTTTTACCGTGTCGTAATAAATTAGTTTGACTCTTCTGATATTTCTTTAATAAGCAACGTATATACCGGAAAGTGGTCACTGTATCCACCCGTAAATCCTCCATCAGCAAAAGCCCTGTAGGGATAGCCCTTATATCTCCCTCGGGGGTTTGCAAGATAAGGGGGGTTGTAAATACCGGCTTTATAAAACTGATAGGTTGAAAAGTCTTTACTTAATAATCCCGCTGAAACTATCATTTGGTCAAATAAGTTCCAGCCATCACGCCAAGCTAAAGTTCCCAGCCCACGTCTGTGCATATCTTCAAATGGGTTGAAAAGATCTTTGATGTTTACATCTTCTCTGTTGGATTTCGTTTGAAGTACTTTTTTAATGCTGTGGTTTGTGGGATCATCATTAAAATCACCCATATTAATAATTTTTGCATAAGGGTCAATAGCGTGCAATGAATCTATAATCTTTTTATTTAATTCGGCTGCCTTGATTCTGTTTGGTCTGCTCCTAGCCTCACCACCACTTCGCGAAGGCCAGTGATGTACAATAAAATGGATTTTATCTCCGTCAAGCAAACCACTCACAACAAGTTGATCTCTGGTGTAAATTCGCTGATTTGGGTCATTATCTCTGTAAAGTTCAAGCTCTCTACTTTGTGTATTTGTCGGTACAAAAAGTCCCTTTTTGTATATTAGTGCAACATCGATACCTCTTCTATCGGGCGAATGGTAGTGAACAATTCCATAATCACTCGAAAGCAATGCTTTCTGGTTGACGAGGTCCTCAATGACCGCTCTGTTTTCTACTTCACAGAAACCAACAACAGCGGGAGTAGTACCGGTCACATCTGCACCAACTTCAGAAATTACTTTTGCCACATTATTTACTTTAGCATTATAAACCTCTTGAGTATAATAAGCATCTGCTCTTATTGTTCTGTCATGGTAAACAGTAAACTCATCATCTTCCAGAGAAAACAAGTTTTCCACATTGTAAAAAGCTATTGTGTTTACTTTATAAGTTTTCTTTTCCTGACTAAATGAGCTTGGATTGATAGTAATAAAAGCAAGTAAAACTAAAATTTGTAATTTTATCATTCTTAAAAATATTAATTAATTGTAAAGCCTAGGGCAAAACTTGCGCCAAAGGTAAATAATTCATTTAAATAATGTAATTTTGCCCCACAATTATAATGATTTCTTAATCTATTCAAAACCAATTACGAATGAAAAAAAACACATTAACTTTTCTGTTATGCATTTTTGTGATGAGTCTTTTACACGCACAAGAAGCAACAGTAAAAGGTAGAGTGATTGAAACCAATTCAGGCGAACCCATTCCAAATGTTCAGTTAAGTATTGAGGAAAGTATCTACAGTACAACAACAGATGCCAATGGTGTTTTTACTTTTACTGATTCAAATCTTCCACTTGGAGAACAAATCCTTTTAGTTGAAAAATCAGGTTACATCACTTTAAGATTTCCTATTACCATTCAAAGTGGTAGCACTGTCAACTTTGACCCTGTTTTAATGGAGGTTGATTTTACTGACGCACAATCTCAGATTGGTGTTATATCGCTTGCAGATGACGAACTCGATGATGATGACGGTTCTTCAACAAACGTTTCCGGGCTTTTACAAGCATCCAATGATGTTTTTCTAAACGCAGCTGCATTTGATTTTAGCGCAACTTTCTTTAGACCCCGAGGGCTTGACAATGCCAATGGAAAAGTGCTTATCAACGGCATTGAAATGAACAAACAATTTGACGGAAGACCTCAATGGGGAAACTGGGGCGGTTTAAATGACGCTCAAAGAAACCGTGATTTTTCAATGGGGCTTACTCCCAATGATTATGCCTTTGGCGACCTTGCAGGAACCACAAACATAGTGATGAGAGCTTCACAATACCGTCAGGGAGGTCAAGTTTCTCACGCATTTGCAAACAGAACTTATCAGGGAAGAGCTATGGGCTCATACAACTCTGGTGTTTCAGCAAAGGGATGGGCATACTCTGTTCTTATATCAAGGCGATATGGAAATGAAGGATTTATAGAGGGAACACTATATGACGCAAACTCTTTCTTTGCTTCAGTTGAAAAAATAATAAACCCTAACCATAGCTTAAATTTTTCGGCTTTCTATACACCAAACAGAAGAGGACGATCTACAGCGATAACTCAGGAGGTTTTTGACATAAAAGGAAACCAATACAACCCCTTCTGGGGAAAACAAGATGGCGACATAAGAAATGCACGAACAAGAGAAATCGAAGAACCGGTATTTATGTTAAATCACCATTGGACAATCTCAGATAAAACTAGGCTCAATACAAACCTAGGGTATCAATTTGGTAAAATAGGAAATTCAAGAATTGATAATAACGGGACAACACTGGTGACTGTTAACGGTCAGGACACCTACATTGGGGGGGCAAGAAATCCAGACCCAAATTACTATCAAAGAATGCCCAGCTACTTCTTGAGGTTTGAAAATCCTACTGCAAATGATTATCAAAATGCCTATCTCGCAGAGCAGGAATTTAGAAACAATGGACAGTTTAATTGGGAAAACCTATACTTAGCAAACCAAATTGCTACAAATGGTGGGAAAAATGCTGTTTATGCATTACAAGAAGACCGCATCGATGACACTCAAATAACAGCAAACACTATATTAAATACAATTCTAACCAGCAATATTACTCTTAATGCCGGCTTGAACTTTAGGTCCTTAAAAAGTGAAAACTTTGCAAGTATAAAAGATTTACTTGGTGGCACCGGTTTTCTTGATATAGACTCTTTTGCTGAAGATACCATTGATGTGGATGCAGGTGATATTGCTCAAAGTGATTTGAGAAACAGAAACCGAATTGTACAAGAAGGCGACCGATATAAATACAACTATGAAATTGATGCAACAGTTGCCGGTGGGTTTGCACAAGCCCAATTCAAATACAGAGCGATTGATTTTTATATCGCCGCTCAGGGTTCACAAACTTCCTATCAGAGAAATGGACTTTATGAAAATGGTTATTTTCCCGGAGAACGATCTTTTGGAAAAAGTGAAAAACTCGACTTTACAGACTTTGCCGCAAAGGGTGGTCTTACTTATAAGATTACAGGACGTCACTTGATTGACTTCAATTCTGCATATATGACCAAAGCTCCCGGCATAAGAAACTCCTTTTCAAATGCGAGACAAAACAATGATGTTGTTATTGGTGTTGATAGTGAAAAAATTCAATCTGTTGACTTGAGCTATATATACCGCTCTCCAATAATAAAAGCCAGAATTACCGGTTTCTACACAGGTTTTGAAGATGCAACAGAAATTGGATTTTTCTTCACGCAATCAATTCAAGGTCAAGGTGAGGACAATGATGCTGCATTTGTGCAAGAAATTACAACCGGAATTGAAAAAAGACATCTGGGTGGTGAGTTTGGAATTGAAGCGCAGGTAACGCCCACAATCAAATTGAAAGCCGCAGGTTCTTTGGGTCAATACATCTACAACAACAATCCAAACATCTATTATACTAGTGCAGATTTTGATAATCCCATCACATTTGGAGACGGTACTACAAAACTTAAAAACCTTCACCTTTCAGGTGGACCGGAACAAGCATACCAACTAGGCTTTGAATACAGAGATCCTGATTTTTGGTGGGTGGGTGCAACAGCAAACTATTTCTCTAATGGATATATCAATGTAAGCAAATTGAGAAGAACCGATGCGTTTACAACAGACACAGACGGATTGCCGTTTAATGACTTTGATGAAAATACTGCGAGAGGACTCTTACAACAAGAACAATTTGACGATTATGTTCTAGTGAACATCGTGGGAGGTAAATCCTGGAGAATCAACAACTATTTTGTTGGCTTTTTTGCGACCATAAACAATGTTTTCAATCAGGAATTTAAAACTGGTGGCTTTGAAGACTCAAGAAATGCAGATTACAGAAAGCTTGTTGAAGAGTCAAACAGAGACACTCCGGTTTTTGGTTCTAGATACTTTTTCGGAAACGGAACCACATATTACATTAACGCATATTTTAGATTTTAATAAAAAACCTTATAAATAAATTACAGATGAAAACGATGAATTTTAATAAAATAGTAATGGTGCTTCTCGCTTTTGTAGTTGCCACCTCTTGTGTTAAAGACGATGACTTTGACATTCCAAACTTAAACATTGAAGATCCAAATATAAATGCATCAGATATTATTGAAATTGGTGCAGTAGCGGGTGAATTAGCCCAATCTGAAGAAGATCAGTTTACTTTCAGCGAAACCGGAAAATATATGGTGGGCTATGTAGTATCAAGTGATGAAGGAGGGAACTTCTTCAAGCAAATTATTCTTCAAGACAAACCCGAAAATCCAACTGTAGGTATTAAAGTGCTTATTGATGTGAGCCCTCTTTTTGTCACTTATGAAGTGGGAAGAAAAGTCTTTATCAAACTAGATGGCTTGACTGTCGGAACATCAAATGGTGTGCTAGCACTTGGTGTTAGAGGAGGAATTAGACCTGAAAGAATTCCGTTTCCAAATAGAGAAGAACATATCTTACGCTCATCTGAAATTGCTGAAATTGTTCCTAAACCATTAACTATTGAACAATTTTCAACAGCAAATACTAATTTGATGATTAGACTCTCTGATATGCAGTTTAACCGTAATGAGTTGTCTAAAACATTTGCTGCAGAACCGGGAGATCAGTTTGACGGAGAACGTATCATAGAAAGCTGTGCCAATGAAGCCTCTGTTATATTAAGTACAAGTACTTTCGCCAGCTTTAAGGGAGTTACAGTGCCCGCAGGTAGAGGAACTATTGATGTTATTTTAACACGTGATTTCTTTGATGAGTTTTACACAATATACTTAAATGACCCCACAACGCTCAATTTTGATAGCCCTGAAAGATGTGACCCAGACATTATAGGTTGTGATGGGCCTTTTGGTGGTCCTGACACTTTGTTCTCAGAAAATTTCGAGTCTATTTCAAATATCAATGAATTGTCTAATTGGGTAAATATTAATGTGAGTGGAGGCAATACTAGATTTGTACTTGGTGAGTTTAGCGGAAACAAATATGCACAAATCTCTGGTTTCAACACCGGTGAGCCTGTAATCGAAGCTTGGTTTGTATCTCCTGAATTAAACTTCAATACATTTACAAGACATCAACTCGATTTAGATATCGAAGCAGCCTTTGATAATGGTAAAATTCTTACAGTTCTAATAACTACAAACTACACAGGTGATGTCACAACAACAGACTGGCAATTGCTTGACTTAGAAGTTCCAACAGGCCCATCAAGTGGTTTTGGCGGCTTCCAGGCTGTAGGCCCGGTTAATTTATCCTGTTTTGAAGGTAATGTGAGAATTGCTTTTAAATATCAAGGTTCAGATTCCTCAGCAACGACTAGATACCATCTAGACAATATCAGAATTACTGGTGTTCAAAACTAAATAACATATCTTTTAATAAATGAAAAAGGCTGTCTTGAACGAGACAGCCTTTTTTGTTATTTCTATTTTTTAACTATTTAATTCCCCTTTATTCTTTCCCACAAATCCCCCAATAATTTTTTGGCGTCTTCCCTATTTTTCTCAGTCTCTTCAGCATAAATAATTCCATCTTTTTCAACTAAAAGATAACTAAAAGTGAATTCCGGGTTCAATGGGTCATTGTTCAAAAGTCCAAAACGCAAATCATTAAAAAATAATTGATCTTCTTTTTTAGAAATGGTAAACCAACCATTTTCGGTAATCTTTTTCAATCGTTTGATATTTGGTTTTTCAATCCAGTCACCCAACAAATGATGATTTTTTGGAAAAGAATGAAATGCAATGGGTTGACTGTCAAAAAACGAATAATCACCAATCAAAAAAGCATCTTCAGTTTCTACATTGGCAAACCAAAGAATTGAATTTAAAGGAGCCGGTTTGGTTTGAATTTGGTTGTAAGCAATGTTTTGCTCTTCAAGGGCATCGGTAAACTTTGCATATGTAATTCCTTTCAAAATAAGTGTTATAACCAAATAGCTGCTACTCACAATCAATCCCAAGCGGTTATAAAAACTGCGCTTTGGAGATGTGCACTTTTGAAACATTGTTAAAATCAAAAAGAACAAAAATGGGATTGTATAAAGTGGGTCGATTACAAATATATTTTTAAAAGCCACCCGGTATTCAAAAGGCCAAAAAAACTGAGTTCCCCAGGTTGTAAAACCGTCGAGTATGGGATGTGTAATCAATGTCCAAAAAAACAACCAACTCCAGTTTTTCCAACTCAGTCCTGATTTTTTTTCAATTTTGGAAACCAACCAACCAAAAACAGGAGCAAACACCACCGAAAAGAAAATAGAGTGTGTAAAACCTCTATGTATTTCAATAGCTGTTATGGTGTCTGTAAAATGATTAGCTAAAATATCCAGATCTGGAATCGTCCCTGCGATGGCGCCATAAAGCATCGCCTTATTGCCCACTTTTTTTCCTAAAACCGCTTCTCCAACAGCAGCGCCTAAAACAATTTGAGTTAATGAATCCATAATTTATTCAAGGTTTAATGTTTAAAGTTCAAGGTTTTAGGCTTTTTTAACTTTGAACCTTAAACTTTGAACTTTAAACCGCGCAGCTAAGGTGCAGGATTGGGAATTTCTTCGTGAATTTTATTGATTTCACTGAGCAATTCTTTTGATAAGACAACCTCTTTGCTTTCTATGTTCTCCTTTAGCTGTGAAATTGTTGTTGCGCCCAGAATAGTGCTGGTTACAAAAGGTTGATGTCTTATAAAAGCCAATGCCAGGTGTGTTAATGACAAATTATTTTGTTTTGCCAAGGTATTGTACCTCCTGGTGGCTTCAAATCCGTTAGGTTTGTGGTAGCGGTTGTAGTTTGGAAACAAGGTAACCCGGGCATTTTTGGGTGAATCTTCCAAATATTTTCCGGTGAGTTGACCAAATCCTAAAGGTGAATAGGGCAAATACCCTATATTTTCCCGCATCAGAATTTCAGTTAAACCCACTTCATCTTTACGGTTCAACAGACTGAAAGGGTTTTGAACTGAAACTATTTTGCGTTTTCCCTTTCGGGCTTCTTCAACAAAACGCATCACTCCAAATGGGCTTTCATTGGAAACACCAATGTGTCTAATCTTACCTTCTTTAACGAAAAACTCTAGATTTTCAAGAACTTCTGCTATGTTGTCTTCCCATTTTTCATTGGGATTGTGATTGTAGTTGCGTTGCCCAAAATAATTTGTATTTCGTTCCGGCCAGTGGAGTTGATATAAATCTATATAGTCTGTTTGAAGGCGTTTTAGGCTTTTATTGATCGCATCATTTAATGATACTCTTGAAAAATCAAGAGGCTCACGTATGTGCTCAAAAGTGCGGCTGGGGCCGGCAATTTTGGAAGCTAGAATCACCTTTTTTCGATATCCGGTTTTGGCAAACCAATTGCCAATAATGGTTTCAGTACTCCCCTGGGTTTCTTTTCTTCCTGGAACAGAATACATTTCAGCTGTATCAATAAAATTAATCCCGTTTTCTAGTGCAAAGTCGAGTTGCCCAAAGGCTTCTTCCTGAGTATTTTGCTCGCCAAAGGTCATTGTCCCAAGACAGAGTTCGCTAACTTTTAGATTTGTGTTGGGTATGTTTTTATAGTTCATATTAATCAAATTCCCGCGAAGGCGGGAATCTCGTTTATTTTAACTTAGCTAATTATAATTCATAACTTGTAAAGCGCAAAACTAATGAAGAATGCCACAATAGCTATTAAGCTTTTGACATCATTAACATATAAAAAGGCTTTCAATAGGTTAAATTTCATTCAATAACTTACTAATTTCGTCAAGTTTTGGAGTGAGTATGACTTCTATTCTTCGGTTTTTAGCCCGGCCTTCAGGAGTTGTGTTGGGCGCTATAGGTGCAAATTCTCCTCTACCCGCAGCAGTAAGATTGTCTTTTGGAATTCCTGAATTTTCAGTTAAAATGGAAACAATAGAGGTGGCTCTTTTTGTAGATAGATCCCAGTTGTCATTTAAAGGACCACTTCCGCCATAAGGCACATTGTCTGTATGACCTTCAATCAACACAGCAATATCTGTATTTTGTGCCAGTACTTTCCCAAGTTGTACCACTGCTTGACGACCGTTGCTGTTTACCGCCCAACTACCACTTTCAAAAAGGAGTTTGTTTTCCATAGAGACATATACTTTACCGTCACGCATTTCTACGGTAAGACCTTTGCCTTCAAAATTAGTAAGTGCTGCAGAAATCGCATCTCTTAAATTGTTCATTTGGACTTCTTTTGCAGCGATAATACCTTCTAACTCATCCACTCTTTGTGAGCGAGCGGTAAGGTCTCTTTGCAGTTGCTCGAGTCGTGCTTGTTCTTTTGCCAATGCCTTTTCCTTTTCATCCAGTTGTGCAAGAAGGTCTCGGTTTAATGCCAAGTTTGAAGTTAGATTTTCTGAGCTGTTTGCTTCCAGTGCATCATAAGAATCCTGGAGACGGTTTAATTGGTTTTGCGTCGCTGCATAATCCAGGGCAAGTTGGTCACGTTCTGCCTGAAGGCGCTCAAAATCTCTTCTCAGGTTTTGAAGTGTATATTGGTCTGTGTTTCCGGGGCGGTTATCAAGCTGTGCCATTAAAGCAGCGTTCTCTGCTTTAAGAGCATCATACTCTGCTTTGAGGTCTTCAAAAACTTTTGAAGAAACACAGGACGTGAACATAAGCGTTATAAGGCCAAATGTAAAAATGGATTTTATCATTTTAAAAAGGTTTACAGTTTTTGGGTATCTATTTCAACAAGCAAAGGACAGTGGTCGCTGTGCTTTGCTTCAGGTAATATAACGGCACGTTTCAATTTTTCTTGTAGGGGCTCTGAAACCATGTGATAATCTATGCGCCATCCTTTGTTGTTATTTCGGGCATTAGCACGGTAACTCCACCAGGTGTAATTGTCTGGCTCCTGATTAAACTCCCTAAATGAATCAACAAAACCGCTGTCAGTAAAACGGCTTAACCACTCGCGTTCTTCAGGTAAAAAACCCGATACTTTAGCATTTCTAATGGGGTCATGAATATCAATCGGTTTATGACAAATATTGTAATCACCGGAAACTATCAAATTTGGAATTTCTTTTCTAAGGTCTTTTGAATACTCTAGAAAATCGTCCATATAATTAAATTTAAAACCCAAACGAGCATCATTGGTCCCGCTGGGCAAATACATACTCATAACAGAAAAGTCGTCAAAATCTGCTCTGATATTTCTTCCTTCAAAATCCATAGAGTCTATACCGGTTCCAAATTCAACGTGATTGGGCTTGGTTTTTGAAAGTATAGCTACCCCACTATAGCCCTTTTTTTGTGCTGAAAACCAGTAATTAAATTCATAACCGGCATCAGCAAACATCGCCAGCTCAAGTTGAGACTCCATTGCTTTTATTTCCTGAAGACAGATAATATCTGGATCTGCAAGTTTTAACCAATCTAAAAACCCTTTGTTGAGTGCTGCTCTAATTCCGTTGACGTTGTATGATACTATTTTCATTCCTCTCCCTAACCCTCTCCAAAGGGGAGGGAATAAATTATTTAATGAATTGAATATTTTTATGAATGCTAAAATAATTATTCTAAAGCACTTTCAACAATAGATGCCAACAAAGATTTCTATACATTTATCAATAAAATAAATACGTTGTGATTAAGTTTAAGTAGTTGATGAGAAGTATCTTTTTAATCATTCTTTTTTTTTCAGGATTTTTTGCTGTTTCGCAGGAAGTTCAGAGCAATTACCGCACGGTAAAAGTGGCAGTTAAAGATACCATTGTGATTGATTCTGTGAGTATCAATCCGGCGCGATTTGCCCTTCTGGATAAAAACAACAATCCTATTGATAGTACTGCTTATAGCGTAAACTTTGAAAAAGGGATTTTATACCTCTCTGAAGAGCTTCAAAACAGTCAGGACAGTCTTACTATCAACTACTTAAAATACCCAACTTTTTTAACCAAAAAATATTCGCTGCTCGATACACGCATTATTTCTGAAAGCACCGGCGCGATGGATCGGCTTTACTCACTTCAACAATCCACACGCGAAAACACATTTGTTCCCTTTGATGGTTTAAACACCAGCGGAAGCATTTCAAGGGGGATTACCATTGGCAATAACCAGAACGCCGTTGTCAACTCAGAGCTTGACCTTCAGATAACCGGCAGAATAAGTGAAAAAGTGGGAATACGAGCCTCCATTCAGGATGCAAATATACCCGCTCAAGAAGGTGGTTATTCTCAAAATTTAAACGAATTTGACCAGATTTTTATCGAGCTTTTTAGTGACAACTGGACCATAAGAGCAGGAGATATTGACTTAGTGAATGAGCAAAGTTACTTTGGTAGATTTCAAAAAAAGATTCAGGGAATTTCTTTGGGAGGAACCATAAAGTCTGATGAGTCTGAAACATCGATGTTTGTTTCAGGAGGTGTGGTGCGTGGCGTTTTTGCACGCAGTGAGTTTGTGGGACAGGAAGGAAATCAAGGACCCTATAAATTGGTGGGACCCAATGGCGAGCTTTTTATTCTCATCATTTCAGGTAGTGAGCGGGTTTTTGTCAATGGCCTATTATTGCAACGTGGTGAAAACCGTGATTATGTGATTGATTACAACGCCGGCGAGGTGCGATTTAACTCGACTTTTCCAATAACTTCAGATATGCGCATTACTGTGGAATATCAATATTCTGATAGAAATTACACCCGTTTTATTGGTTATGGTGGCGGTAACTATACTTCAGAAAAACTGGATATTGGTGCGTATGGGTATATTGAAAGCGATGCAAAAAACCAGCCCTTACAACAAAACTTAAGCCCGGAACAGGTTCAGGTTTTAAAAGATGCAGGTGATGATACTTCTCAAATGGTGGCTCCTTCAGCCGTGCCGGATTCATTTTCAGACAATAAAATTTTATATAAGAAAGAACTATTTGATGGAGAAGAAATTTTTGTGTTTTCAAACAATCCAGAAGATGAATTGTTTCAGGTGCGTTTTACGCTCATTGGCGAAAACCAGGGTAATTATGTTATTTCAGACAACACGGCAATCAGCCGGATTTTTGAATTTGTGCCTCCGGTAAATGGAGTTCCGCAAGGAAATTATGAACCTGTCATCAGGCTTTTTGCGCCCACTCAAATACAAGTGGGAGGCCTTAATGGTGTGTATCGACCCACTGAAAAAACAAGTATTGGGTTTGAACTCGCTGCAAGCAAACAAGACTTGAATTTATTTTCCAATCTTGACAACGAGGACAACACCGGGTTTGCTGCAAGAATTCAAGCCAAACAAAAAATTATTCAAAAAGAAGAAGGGCTACAACTGGACGGCTACCTGAATGCTGATTATATTGACACCGATTTTAACACCATTGAGCGACTTTATAACATTGAATTTAACCGTGACTGGAGCCTTAACAATCCACAGGGAAATCAAAGTTATATTGAAACAGGATTGCAGTTAGCAGATGCTAAACTTGGGATTGTCAATTATGAATTTCAAATGCTTGATTTTTCTGAAGACTTTAGCGGGAGCCGTCATGTTTTGAATGGAGCAATGCGACTTGGCAATATACAAACTTTTGTCAACGGAAGTTTTTTGACCAATTCAAGCACACTCCAGGAATCTGACTTTGTAAGATTGAATGCCCGCACCGTTTATGGTTTCAATAATGCTTGGGTGGGAGCAAAAATAGCTTCAGAAGACAGCAGACAACGTGTTATAGCCAATGATAGCTTAACCCCAATTAGCCAACGTTTTATTGCTTATGAAGCCTTTGTGGGTGTGGGTGACAGCACCGCGGTTTTTGTTGAAGTGGGGTACAGAAATCGTTTAAATGACAGTCTTAGAGAAAATCAATTACGGCAGGTGAGTCAGTCCAACACGTTTTATTTAAAATCACAACTACTCCAGTCTGAAAATACCCAACTCTCCATCTTTGCAAATTACAGGGTACTAAAAGATGTGTTTAGTGGCCGTGAAGATGAGCAATCTTTAAACAGTCGCTTATTATACAACCAACGGTTTTTAAATGGTGCCATACAGTGGAACACTACTTTTGAAACAAACAGCGGTGTGTTGCCACAACAGGAATTTACTTTTGTGGAAGTAGAACCCGGGCAGGGAACCCACGTTTGGATTGATTATAACGGTAATGGAATACAAGAACTGGAAGAATTTGAAATCGCACAATTTCCAGATGAAGCAAAATTTATAAGAGTATTATTACCCAATCAGGTTTTTGTCAAAATTCATCAAAACAAGCTTGGGCAAGTGCTAACTATCAACCCGGGATTTTTTACAGAAAATGAAAGTGCCAAAAAAGTCCTGTCAAAATTTTACAATCAAACATCTTATTTGATCGACAGAAAAACAAGAAGGACAGGAAGTAGTTTTGACATCAATCCATTTGTAACAGATGAAGAAAACCAACTCGGTTTGGCGTTAAATTTTAGAAATATTCTGTTTTTCAATCGGGGAAGGCAACACTTTACCACAAGTTATACATTTACTGATTCCCGGTCTGAAAACTTGCTTTCAGTGGGCTTACAAAAAAATGCATTAACTGGGCATCAATTGAATTTTACACACAAATTTGGTGCCAGCTGGCTGGCAAATTTCAAAACACAGCTGACGGAAAACAAAACAACTTCAGAGAATTTTGAACAACGCAATTTTACGATTGAAAGCTATGATATTACTCCCAAACTTTCCTATTTATTTTCTGAAAATGCTCAGTTCTCGTTTTTGTATCAATATGCAAATAAAGAGAATCTTTTGGGAGAAAGAGAGCTTTTGAAACAACAAACACTGGGTGTCCAATTTGCTTTTAACAATGCTGAAAAGTTTTCAATCAACGGAGAATTTAATTATATTTCAAACGATTTTACAGGAAGTGCTTTTTCACCGGTTGCTTTTCAAATGCTGGAAGGTTTACAGCCTGATAAAAACTTTACGTGGAGTTTGTTATTTCAACGCAGTATCACAAAATATTTGGATGCAAACCTGACTTATTTTGGCCGAAAGAGTGAAAACTCAAACACCGTTCATACAGGAACGGTTCAGTTAAAGGCTTATTTTTAATAAAAAAAGGCCTCACAAAAGTGAGGCCTTTAAATAGACTATTTGCTAAAAATTATTTAAGGATTAATTTTTTAGTAGTAGTTCTGTTTGATTCTGCATCAACAAATTTAACAAAGTACAATCCGGTATTTGCGTTTGATAAGTCAAGAGAGAATAAAGGATTTTGGTTATTACCCTTAGAAATTACCTGACCTAAAACATTGTAAACTTCGTAATTTAAGTTAGCTCCCTTTACATTAGAGATATTGACAGTTCCGGTTGAGGGGTTTGGATATAGAACAAGTTCAGAGGCCAATGAATTATCATTAAGGCTTAACACATTAAAGTTGCTAAATGTTGTAGCCTCTTCACCTCCAAAGTCACCACCTTCAACTATAATTGTGCCATCTGATGTTTCCAAAGAATAGTTTCCATTACCAAAACCACAACAAATACCATCACCAAATGAATCAAAAATGGTAAATGTGTAACAATCTTCATCAGAAACTGAAAAAGTGGCTTCAATTGTAGCACCGGGTTGCCCTGCATAAGGTCCTCCTGAGTAAAGAACAGTACCTGCAGAATTTACAAATTCCCAAGTAGTTTCTTGGGGCCAATCATCTAATAATAGTGTTAAGAAAACTTCTGCGGTTTCATAAACATCTGGTGTTTCAAAGCTAGCACTTGCTTCATTGTTACCCGGGAACTCATCTGGCTCTCCATTAGGGTTTTCAATGCTTGCAACTAGTGTTCCGGCTTGTGAAACAGTTATAGGATCAAGTATAATTTCCTCCAGATCTCCTGTTTCCAGACTACCTGTCCATTCAATTAAAACCGGATCGTTGTCATCCAACTGATATGAAACATCTGCAGAAACGAGTGTTTCTGAGCCAAAATTTCTTATAACGATAATGGGTTCAATTACATTATCACAAAGCAATGTGTTTACGTTTGTAATGCTGATACCAGCATTGTAAGAAAACACTTCAAGTGGTGGAAAAGCATCAATAGTCACCAATCCTGTTCCATCAGGGTCAAGCCACTCTTCCAAACGGGTTGCGGGTGTGGTTCCGTCTGCCCAGGAACGGCCAAATCGTCCATACTCATCCCAGCCACCGTTATCATTTGTACCTGCACATGCGGCAGTACCTCTCCATAATTGTCCAACGATTTTTCCCTGTGGGTCAAAAAGTGGAGATCCGGATGATCCCCCTTCAGTAACACCCAAATCCCAGTCAAAAATTCTCCAAACGGGCTGATTCCCATTTTGAGTTAACTGTCCGGGAGGGTTATCGTCAACACATACCTTCATAATATCTCCGGCAGGGTGATGGATTCCCCAGGTTTTGTCTGGTATATCATCACTTCTATCCCAGCCATTCCAAACTACATCCCAGCCACCTGGTATGGCGTTATTTATTTCAACAAGACAAAAGTCTGATGGGCCTATTCTTGACCTCAAAGTTGCACCGCTCATCGTTTGGGTTGTGGGACCGTTTGTACTGTTCTGAGTAGAAGCGCATACAGGATCAGGGCTTATCCAGTTAAATCTAAATGACCAGTTTGCAGGGTTACTGAAACAGTGGTTTGCAGTTAAGATATAAGGTGTACCATCATTTGACGTGTTATTAATTAATGACCCGGAGCAAAAACCGCTGCTGCCACTCAATAAAAGAACAACTCCTTTTTTATTATGATTTTTAAGATCTTCAAATTCGCCTATAGGGCAATCTACATCATGATTACAATTCCCGGAATCATTTAACCCTTTATTATTTGAAAATTGAGCTTGACTTCGGTATCCGTGAACCACTCTTCCAATTTGAAGTTTCCCATTACCGGCTTCTTTTGCTGGCTCAAAGTATTCAATCCAAACATCATCTCCATCAACAAGCCACGTTCCAAGAACCCGTGCTTCATTGTTTTGGTTGTAATCATACGCTCCTAAAAGATCTGAGCGGTCATTGTTGTAAAGGTAAACTTTTGCACCTTTTGGTAAATAAAAGTCCTCAAATAGAAAATTCATTGTAATAGCACCTTCAGATTGGTATCTGATTCTCCATATTCGATCACCGTTAGCTAATGTTGTCCAATCTCCCGCGTTTTGAAGTGAATGATTTACTAAAAACTCTTTACCGAAACGCCAAGGTCTGTCACCCTGACGATCATAAATAGCATCTTCGGCTTGTAAAGCCTTTAAATCAAAAGAAGGCATTTTAATACTCTCTATGTTTTTTGCATTGTTTAATTTCCAACTTTCAGGGGTACCCTCATTGGTAACCTGAGCTGAAACAACAATTGTAAAGCACAAAAACATGTACAATAGTGTTTTTTTCATTTTTTAATTTTTAATTAAGAATTTGTTAAGGAATGCTAATATACCTTTTGTAGTATAAACTTCCAAAATATTAACATCCAATAAAATCAAATTTCAGATCTTTAGAAAGTGAGGTATAATATTTGTACTTTTAATCAAATAAAATCATTTTAAATTATGAAAACTATTAAATTAATAGCCTTTAACATTCTTTTGCTTTTTATATTTTCTTGTCAAAGTAAAAAAGAGGCAACACATTCAAGCACTGAAATTATGAATCAATCTGACCTTAAAATGAGTGAAGATGGCTTTAAAAAGGCCATAATTGTATATTCTGAAGTTGAAGGTGACTGTCCTTATACCCTATCGGTTGATGGAGAATCGACACTTTTTGACCCGATTAACTTAGGAGAAGAATACAAAAAATCTCAAACTAATATTTGGGTAAAATACCGTCAACTTAGAATGCCCAATCGATGTGAAAAAGCAAATCCTGTTGAAATTACAGAGATTTCATCGCGAAATTAAAACAAAAAAAAGGGATGGTAAATTACCATCCCTTTTTTACAAATTTATAGCTTGATTATTTAACAATAATTCGCTTTACTTTCCCTTTAGAACTTGTTCCTGCTCTCACAAGGTATACTCCTGAAGCATTTGAATTCATATTGAAAACATACGTATATACTCCATCATTATTTTCTAACTCAGAAAAGTGAACTCTTTGACCCAAAACATTATAAACAGATAACTTTACATCCTGGTTGTCAAAATTTGTAGTTGTTAGTATTGCTTGAAATTGATTATCACCCTGACTTACTATCACAAAATCTGAGTCATTTAAACCAAAATCATTTGTGCTTAATGTACCGTTTATAATGGTTGCTGTAAAATCAACCGTATTTCCCCATTGTAAATCAGCACAGGGATCATTAAGGTCTCCAGAACCTGATCCCCATTTTCCTCTAACGCGCATAAGGTGGTCACCATTAAATGCATCAGAAGGAATAGTAAAAGGTACATTCACATCTGTATTAGCAGTTGCAACGGCCACATTTGAAAAGATTTGCTCTGAAGGCTCAAATACACCATTATCATTATAATCTATCCAACCTGAAAACTGTTGATTTGCAAAGCCAGAGCGAATGGTGGCTGTGTATTCACCAACCTCAGCATCAAGAGTAGCAGCATGTTCTGTCATATCCATATATCCATTTCCGGTACAGCTTATATTTGGCAAGTTTATTTCTTCTAAAATAAATCGGGTTAAACCATCACCTGAGTTACAATTTGATTCAGGTTGACAAATTTCGTGAGTAATTGTGATTACTAACGCATCATTATCAGGATCTGAATCTCCCGATAACATAGTGGTGGCCATAACAATATAATCTCCAAGTACTGAGAAATCTGCCGTTTGAGTAAAGGTATATTCAATCGTTTCACCAACACCCAGAGGTCCGGCAACTGTTTCAGTAACTGCTGCTCCACCGTCAATTGAGTAAGAAACATCAAAGTTAGATTGCGAAGCACCTCCAAAGTTTGTGATTTCAATAGTGATTGCTTCAGCATTTGATAAACCATCACCTGAAACCGGCTCAAGAAGATCAGTTACACCTATATCATCCGGAAACAAGTGAGTAACCTCTTTTGTAAATGAATCATTATTTGTATCCTCATCAGTAGTTAATGCAGTTGAGGCTGTAATGCTGTATGTCTCACCCACAATACTGAGATCTGCAGTTGTTGAAAATGTAAAAGTTTCATTTGTAGCAGATTCTATCGAGCCTGTAAAGGTTTCGGTGATAACAGTTCCACCATCAATTTGATAGGTTACATCAAAATTTGATTGCGTATTGACACCAAAATTCCTGATTGTTATTTCAATGGTTTCATTTTCACTTAATAAACCGTCTTCCGGCTGATTGATTTCTATTACACCAACATCATCATCATTAACCACACAAACAGCATCCATTAAAATATCAATGGCATTTTTTGAATTAATTCTTCCACCGGTGATTACTCTGGTCATTAGGTGAGCTGATTGATCGACACCATCATAAAGTGCCTGCATTACAATATCTGCCGCTCCTTGTGGGTCATCTTTCACGAGTGTCATAAAGCTTTCACAAGGTATTGAATACATCAATCCAATAACTCCTGCTGTAAGCGGACTGGCGAAAGAAGTTCCTGAAGTGGTTCCATAACCACCATTGTTTGTGGTAAATATTCCGGTGCCCGGTGCAGCCACATTGATGGTGTTTGGTCCATAACCTGAAGCACTGATGTCACTGATGTTTGTTGCAGCTACTCCAACCATGTAATCACTTGCGCAAGCTGTGGGAACATCGCCAACAACATCAACATTTACATTTTGGTTTGTAGTAGCTCCACAGTTTATGATTCCGGCTTGACCTAAATCATCATAAAAACCACACCATATGGGGTAGTCATTTGGGTCTCCAAAATCAACTCCCCAGGAAGCATTTGTAGCAACAACAAAAGCTCCTTCTGCTCCATTTGTATTATTCCAAAGGATTCTGGCTTGCAAGGGATAGGTATATGCCTCAACAATATTTGCTTGCGTGAAAGGTTGATTATATCCTGCCACTACCATCATTTTCACATCCCAATTTGCTCCTGCTACACCCAGACCATTGTTACCAACAGCACCAATCATACCGGCTACTGAGGTTCCATGATTTCCGGTTCCAATGTTATCATTGTTTGTACTTACATTCCATCCATTGATATCATCAATATAACCATTGCCGTCTGTATCTGTACCATCTGCCACTTCTGCTGTGTTTGTCCAGTGATTTCCAACCAAGTCTGGATGTCCCATTACATTTGCACTCTCAATAATACAAACCACAATATCTTCACCGGTAGCAGAGGTTCCTCCGGTAGAGATATCCCAAGCTTCTTCAGAATTGATATTTTGATGTTGCCATTGACTGCCATATAAAGGATCATTTGGGGCTTCTCTTAAGTCAACAAGTGTATTTACCTGTGCTTGAAAAACATCGTTCAAATTTTTAAGGTCTCTTATTATTTGATTTACGTTTGTTACCTCATCATTAAAAGTAAATAGCCATATATCTGTGGGTGCAGAGAGTAGTCTCTCTATTTGAAATTCATAGTTTGCCGGCATTTGATCTACAACACGTTGTGCATTTGCTCCTTTTTGGAGTCTTACAATCACTTCATTGGGTATTAATATATCTTCTAGGGTTGTGCGGTTTTCTGGACTTACAGGTCGTTCTACCTGGGAATAATTGAGTTGACTAAAAAGTAGCGCAACCGAAAATAGCATTAATTGAATAATTTTTTTCATGATTTAAATTTTGGTTTTTTTCAAAAATAGCGATTTAGGGTTAAATAAAAAAAGAGTCGTAAGGTTTTAACTTACAACTCTTTTATGTAAAATGAAATTAAATATTCTATTACTTATCTCACGATAATTCGCTTTACATATCCTTGAGAATTTGTTCCTACTCTCACAAGATAAACTCCTGAAGAGGCATAAGACATATCTAAATTGTATTTGTATTGTCCATCGACATTGTCTAATAAATTATAAGCGATTATTTGTCCGCTTATGTTATATACATTGATAAACACTTTATCAGCAATATCAACGTTTGTTGTCAAAATCGCCTCAAACTGATTATTCCCTTGATTAACAACTATTAAATCTGCACCCTCTAAAGGAATATCATTAATATTAAGCGGTTCATTGGTAACATCTGTCGATACCTCATCATTGTTTGTGTCTTCATCACCTGTTAAATCTGTACCTGCAGTAATAGTATATGTTTGACCAACAACACTTAGATCTGCAGTTGTAGTAAAAGTGTAATCGGCATTTTGAAGTGGGTCTATAGTTCCTGTGAAAGTCTCTACCACATTGGTTCCTCCATCAATACTATAATAGACATCAAAATTTGATTGCGGATTTGTTCCAAAGTTTCTAATAGTGATAATTACTTCTTCTTCATCTGTCAATGGACCACTAACGGGTGTTACAATTTGAACAGCTCCTAAATCATCATCAAAATTGGGTGCTATTTTGAATGCACTCAAAATGTTTCGTCTGTTGTTATTGAAAAACTCATTGTTGTTATAAAAGGTTAACCCGTCGGAAGGGTCTATAGTCGTATGAGAATAGTCTGCATACCTTAAGTTTGGATTGTTAGCAGTACTAAGTCCAATCTGTGTTTCTGCTACTGTCATATCACCAAGTGGGTCGTCTGCAAATCTACCGGTATATTTTATAGAGATACGCTCTTGAACATCTCGTGTACCAATAGTAGAATATGCCATCCCAATATTTCCATTTACATCAATAGCCATACTACCGTTAAAGGCACTTTTTTCTCCGGTTGAAGTATAGGTCCCTTCTTGGTGAATTGTCCAAGGCCCACCTCCCGGATCTTGACGTAGTTCATACCAACGAATTCCTGCTTGGTTAGCACCACTGGCATTCACTCTTACTACAAAGTTAAAAACCGCTGAATTATAAGCCGGGAATTTTCTCAATTGTGCTTGGTTCATTACAGTTGCCTGCATTGCATCAATTGCTGGTCCACCACCGGGTTGAGGTAAGTTTGAAAAGCTTCCCCCATTAAATACTCCATTAAATGGGGTAACAGGTATTTGTACCGCAGAAGATATTGATGAGTTACCGGGAGTATCCCAATCTAATGTAACCGACCAAAGTTTTAAATGATCACTTGCAACTCCACCCCAGGAGTCATCCTGTTGATAAACTACCGTTGCAGGAGTGTTTGGCAAATCTGTACCTAAGGCATTAAATACCTGTGGACTATAGAAGCCGGAAGTGACAATCCCGGGCAATTGAAACGCTTGGAATTGTGCCGCCTGTCCTAAAAGCATTTCTTCTCTCTCTACTACAAAAAGTCTGTTGGAACTTCCAATATTTGCCGTAACATAATACCCATCGTGCCAGATTGAAAATTTGGTATAATCCGGAAATGCACCGGTATTAAACTGTCCCTGATAAACAAACCAGCCATCATTTATTGGATCCGGCCCCTGAGATACAGCTACTTTAAATCCATTGGGGTTGTTACTGAATTCAGTAATCACAAAACGGTCTGACTCGTGGTCATATAAAAATATGGGGTCACCAATAACTGCTCCGGAAAATATAGTATTTAAGGAAGCAGAGTTTGTGATTGGTGTCAAATCTTTATTGAAAATTCTAAATCCAATGTTCCAACCGGCAATCACGTGGTTTGGACCAACAGCAACAGTTGGGTCTGTGGGTGTAAATGAAGGGCCGTTGTTTGCATTCAAGTTTGTAAAAATTGGATCTCTACCGGGGTATTTTAAAGCCTGTGAAGCAGCTCTGGCAAGGGGATCCTCCTGGCCTTCAACGGGAAGGCCTTTTCCGGGAATCACATTGTTTACGTGTTTGTGTCTTGGATTTACCTCCGGACCGTCAATTTGTTCTCTTTCTTCCAACCCGCTTAGACCTTCAATAAAAGTTCCATTACGCATTTGCTCTGCAATACTTGGAACGATAGTTGGTGTGGCAAAAAACCCATGGTCAACAGGGGGGAAAGTCTCTTCTTGTGCGTTTACAAAACCCACAAAGCATACTAAAAATAGCAGGCTTAAGTAATTTTTAAAATTCATGTGTAAAAGTTTTAGTTTAAGTAAAATTTAATTGATTGAAAATAAGGGAATAAATTTAGTGAATAAGATTAGATTTAAAAAACCTTTTTCTGTTAAAGTGTTAAATTTTTAATTGCTTCTATTAGACATTTATATTAATTTAAAAAAATCTTTGTTCTCCAAGAAACGTAGTTTTCTTCTAATTTCATACAAATGAAGCTTACTTAAAGTGGCTAAATAAATAGTGTTTTTATCAATGCCGTCAGTAAGTAAACTTTTCCCCAAACCATCATAAACCCCAGAATGACCCACATAGTCAAATCCTTTACCGTCAGTTCCAATTCTGTTTACACCAATACAATACCCCATATTCTCTATCGCACGGGCTTGAAGTAAAACATCCCAGGCCTTTATTCTTGCTTCAGGCCAGTTTGCAACAAACAAAAGAATGTCATAGTCCTCCATATTTCTTGCCCAAACAGGAAATCGTAAATCATAACAAATCATTGGACAAATTTTCCATCCTTTGTAATCAATGATTAATTTTTCATTTCCGGCGGTATAGGTTTCTTGTTCATTTGCCAATGTAAAGAGATGTCTTTTATCATAGGTGTGAATTACCCCTTCAGGAGTTACAAAAACCATACGGTTGTAGAAATTTTGATTTTCTTCAATAATGATACTTCCCGTAATTGCTACATTTTTTAGTTTCGCCATTTGTTTCATCCAGATGACCGTCTTTCCGTTCATTGACTCTGCAAGAGGTGCCGCATTCATCGTAAATCCTGTGGTGAACATTTCAGGCAAAATAATCAAATCTACTTTTTCTTGAATTGATTCAATTTTTTTCTGAAAATGGTTCCTGTTTGCTTCCGGGTTTTCCCATTCTAAAGTGGTTTGAATGAGCGCTATGTTAAATTCATCAATCATAATTTTTTCAATATTTCAGTTGCTTGTTTAAGGGTCTCCTCTTTTTTGGCGAAACAAAACCGAAGCATTTTTGGATCTTCATTTTTCTTATTAAATACTGAAATGGGAATCGATGCCACTTTGTGCTCCACAGTCAATCTTCTTGCAAAATCCACATCTTTCTCAACTGTAATATTTTTATAAGAAAGCAATTGAAAATAAGTCCCAGAAGCCGGTATAAATTCCCATCGGGAACCTTTAATTCCATCTAAAAACAAATCGCGCTTTTGCTGATAAAATGAAGAAAGACTCAAATAATTTTCGGGATTGTCAAGGTAAGTGGCCATTGCCACTTGTATGGGATGATTCACACAAAAAACATTGAATTGGTGCACTTTTTGAAACTCTTTCATCAACGCTTTGGGCGCAACACAATACCCCATTTTCCAGCCGGTATTGTGGAAGGTTTTTCCAAAGGAAGCCGTGATGAAAGAACGTGCAGCCAATTCCGGAAAACGAGCGATACTTTGATGTTTCAGCCCGTCAAAAATAATGTGCTCATACACCTCATCACTTAAAATCAAAATCCCGGTATTACTGACCAATTCCTGTAAAATCAATAAGTCTTCTTTACTCAAAACCGTCCCGCTTGGGTTATGAGGACTGTTGATAATAATCATTCTAGTTTTTGAGCTTATTTTTTCTTTCACCTCACTCCAATCGATTGAAAAGTCGGGAAGTTTAAGCGAAATAGTGATGGGTTTACCCCCTTGAAGCACAATGGCAGGTTCATAACAATCATAAGCAGGCGTAAACAAAATAACCTCGTCGTCTTTTGAAATACAAGCCGAAATCACAGTAAAAATTGCCTGAGTGGCACCCGCTGTAATGGTGATGTCTGTTTCCGGGTTGTAGTTGCTGTTGTAAAGCACGTTTAATTTGTTACAAACGCTTTCGCGTAAAGCGTAAAGCCCCGCCATTGGCGCATATTGATTGTGGCCTTCTTTCATTGCTTTGGTCACTAAATCAATAAGTGCTTGATCGCTCTCAAACCCCGGAAAGCCTTGAGATAAATTGATGGCGTTTTGTTCATTTGCCAATTGACTCATCACCGTAAAAATGGTTGTAGAAACCTCAGGAAGTTTTGATTGAAATGGAGTTTGCATAGAGTGCTTTTATTGACAAATGCTAATTTCTTAAAATATCATGAGAATGCCCAATTTTACCCAAAAAGATAGGCAACAACTTCTTCAATTCCCGCAACTTTTTGGATGTGAATACCTGTATTTATTTTTGGTACTTTACAATATTTGGAAATCATGATCGTGGCAAAGCCTAATTTTTCTGCTTCCAGGATGCGTTGTTCAATGCGGGCAACAGGTCGCACTTCGCCGGCGAGACCTACCTCTGCAGCAAAGCAAATATCTTTTGGTAAAGGAATGTCTTCATTGCTTGAAAGAATGGCAGCTACCACAGCGAGATCAATTGCCGGGTCATCTACTGTGATGCCCCCTGTAATATTGAGAAACACATCTTTGGCACCCAAACGAAAACCGGCTCGCTTTTCCAAAACTGCCAAAATCATATTTAGCCGTTTGGCATTGTATCCTGTGGTGGTGCGTTGAGGCGTGCCATAAACCGCGGTACTCACCAATGCCTGAATTTCAATCAACAAAGGTCTGATGCCTTCTAATGTTGCGGCAATTGCAGTACCGCTAAGCGCTTCTTCATTTTTAGAAATTAATATCTCACTGGGGTTTGACACTTCACGCAAACCATCTGATAGCATTTCATAAATGCCTATTTCGTGTGTGGAGCCAAAACGGTTTTTATGTGCTCTTAAAATTCTATAAACATGATTTCTGTCTCCCTCAAACTGTAACACGGTATCTACCATGTGTTCCAGTATTTTGGGACCGGCGATGTTGCCGTCTTTGGTGATGTGGCCAATTAACAGAACAGGGGTTGCGGTTTCTTTGGCATATTTTATAAGCTCTGTGGTGCATTCTTTAATTTGAGAAATGCTCCCGGCACTGCTTTCAATATAATCACTGTGCAATGTTTGAATGGAGTCTATGACAACTATTTCCGGTTGCAGTTCTTCTATTTGCCTGAAAATGTTTTGGGTTTTAGTTTCCGTAAGGATAAAACAGGTATCGCTTTTTGAAGTGATGCGCTCTGCTCTCATTTTTATTTGTTTCTGGCTTTCTTCCCCTGAAACATAGAGCAACTTATAAGGCATTTGCAGTGCAATTTGTAAAAGTAATGTTGATTTTCCTATCCCCGGTTCACCACCAAGTAAAATGAGAGAACCCGGGACAATTCCTCCACCAAGTACGCGGTTAAACTCCTTGTTTTTTGTGTCGAGACGGGCTTCAGTAGAAGAATCAATTTCGTTTATTTTTAAAGGTTTTGCCGTGCGCTGTTTTGGACTATCAGATGTTTTCCAGCTTACTTTTTCCGGTTTTTCAATAAGTTCTTCTGTGATGGTGTTCCATTCTTTACAAGCGGTGCATTGTCCTTGCCATTTAGCAAATTGAGTTCCGCAGTTTTGACAAAAAAAAGCTGATTTTATTTTTGCCATTAGAATCCAAAATCTTGTTTGATTTTATCTGCTTTATCAAGCAGCAAATCAATGGTGATAAAGCCCACCTCGTCAAGTTCATAAGCACCTTGGTATGTGCGCATGGCTTTTCTGGGCTCTCCGGTTTCCTCAAAAAAGCGTCCTAAATAATAGTGTCCAATTACCTTATCAGGATGTTCCTTTTGAGCCATTTTTGCAACTTGTTCTAGTGAGGCCCATTCCTTTTTGCGTTCTGCGGCAGAAGCAATTGCAATGATATCGTTTTCACGTACTGTTGTTTTAAAACCAAACAAGTCTTCAATGGTTTTGTATTTTGTAATTAAATAATCAAAAACCGGGGTTTGAAGTTTTAAAATGATCTCGTCATAGTCCTTTTTACTGATGGGTCTGTAGATGGAAAATATTTCTTCTAAAGCTGCAGGAATCGCTTTCCCCACAAGTGAATAATGAGAAGCTCCTTCAAAATCATCAAAGTAGTAATGTATATTTTCTTGATTGATGCCGCTCATTCCTTTGTTTAACTCCAGAGTAATCTCTCTTATGGGTTTAATGTCATTGGATCCCGTTGCCAAATAATAAAATATTTTGTGAGGTGACATGGCAAGTTTTTCGGGTATGCGTGTTTCCATTAACGGAGCTAAATCTGGACTTAGCGATAAATAACCATTAAAAAGGGGCGGGTCTTTGAAGAGGTAATAATTGATGAAGTTTGCCGTAAACTCATGACCCACTGCAAGTATGAATTTTGCTGTCCGGTATTTTTCATCTATGTATGGAATTAATTCCAGGCCAATGAACTCAAAGAAATTGGCTCCTGTTTCTGTGGGAAAGAAATTTGTGTCATCATAGAAGCCATCCCGGTCTCGAGAACCAGATTGCATAATTCCAATGACAATGGCTTCGGGCATTTCTTCCCAGTATGAATAGTAATCTACATTTCCCGCAACGGGTTCAAAGAGATAGTCACCGTCAAGCACCAGGACAATTGGGTAGACCTTATTTGTATTTGCTTCATAATTTCGCGGAAGCTGTATCTTTAATTGTCTGGTTTCACCAAGTTTTGTAGAATTAAACTCTTCATATATCACTTGTGATGAAAGATTTGAAACCAATAACAAGCATATTGCAAAAAGAAAACTTTTAGCCATAATGATATTCTTTAAAATTTAAGATGGAAAGGTATAAATTATTTTGCTTTGTTTAAAACCGGAAGCAAAAGAAATGAAAGCCCCCCTAAAATAATGACTGCAACAGTTTGAGATGTCCACACCAGCCAGCCAAATGCTGTCCCTGCGGTTTCCGGGACATCAAAAAGCAACAAAAGTGCGGCGGTAAAAAAGGGATAGGATCCAAAGCCTCCATTAGTAAAAGCAATGGTCAAACTTCCCACTACAAATGCGGTTAAAATAGCAGGAATTGAAATCCCTGAGGTTTCAGGCAGCGCAAATATCATTACATAAAACATGCAGATATACATCAGCCAAATAAACAGGGTATGTCCTAAAAACGCCCATTTTTGTTTCATTTTGAAGATACTCAAAACACCTTCTTTCAATCCGGAAATAAAGGTTTTGATTTTTTGACTGAGTGTTGAATTCGATTTTTTGAGAAAATAAAATGCTAAAAATAGTACAGGAACAGCTACTCCTATGGCAACATAAACTTGAAACAAATCAAAATTTTCATCTTGAAAAAATCCGGAAATTAATGGAAATTGAAGACTAATGGTCACTCCAATAAAAATAAGAAGAATGAAAAAATCAAAAGCACGTTCAGAAATGATCGTTCCAAAAGCTTTGTCAAAGGGTACATTTTCATATTTATTAACCACAAGTGCTCTGGAGATTTCGCCACTTCTTGGAATAAACAAATTCATCAAGTAAGTGATATAAACAGCCAGGATTTTATTTGAAAACTTAAGTTTATACCCCATGGGCTCAAACAAATAGCCCCATCGTATTGCTCTTGAAATATTACTTAGAATTCCAAATAGTATAGATAACGCTACATATCCATAGTTGGCTTGCTGAAAGTGAGTTCTAATGTCCTGTAATTGTTCTGGAGAAAATTTATTATAAGAATACCATATCAGGAAAATTCCCAACAGTAGAGGAAGGGCTATTTTCAGGAAATGAATTATTTTTTTTTTCAATTTTATTTGAGAAGGTTGGTTTCTTCATCAGGAAAAATAAGAGCGGGCTTGAATGTTCTTGCTTTTTCTATTTCCATCATCGCATAGGTGATTAAAATAAGTACATCACCCACAGCTACTTTTCGTGCTGCAGCTCCATTAAGAGTAAGTTCGCCACTATTTCTGGGACCGGGAATGGCATAGGTCTCTATGCGTTCACCATTGTTATTATTAACAATTTGAACTTTTTCTCCCTGAACTATATTTGCGGCATCCATCAAGTCTTCATCAATGGTAATACTGCCAATATAATTCAAATCTGCCCCTGTAACTTTTACTCTGTGAATTTTAGATTTTACAACGTGTACAAACATTTTGCAAAGATAATTAATTTAATGCGATATTATCAATCAGTCTCACCTCTCCGGCAAAGGCTGCAATAAACGCGCGGTATTTTTTATTATTTTCAATTTTTTGCAAGGGCCTTAGTGTGCTTTCATCAGCAATTTCAAAGTATTCTAAAGTCAATTCTGAATTGTTTTTAAAAGCATTTTGAACTTCTTGCAGTAGTTCATTATCATTTTTTGTGCCAAAATGTTCTTTGACATACTTTAAAACCTTGAAAATCAATCTTGATTCTTGAAGCTGGCTGTCAGAAAGTCGTTTATTTCTGGAACTCATAGCAAGTCCCGAAGCTTCTCTTAAAATAGGACAACCAATGATGTTCACATCAAATTTTTGAATTTGCACAAGCTTTTTTACAATTTGAAGTTGTTGAAAATCTTTTTCGCCAAAATAGGCGTTATTTGGTTTAAGCAATGTAAAAAAAGACGTCAATACGGTCCCCACACCGTCAAAATGACCGGGTCTGAATTTTCCTTCCATCTGATTTTCAATTCCTCCATAATCAAAATGTTGGGAAACAATCCCATTTGGATAAATATCTTCAACAAGCGGTATAAATGTCAATACATTGTTGTCAAATTGTTCAAGTAATTTGAGGTCTTGATCTACAGTTCTGGGATATGCATCAAAATCTTCACGGTTGTTAAATTGTGTAGGATTTATGAATATACTTACAATAACATAATCATTTTCAGCGTAAGCTGTTTTAATGAGGGAAAGATGACCCTCATGTAAAGCTCCCATGGTGGGCACAAATCCTATTGTTGCCTCTTCTTCATTGATGGAGGTTAAGGTCTCTTTTATGGCATTAAAGTTGTTGAATACCCGCATGTAAGATTTTCGATTGGGCTGCAAACTTAATATAATCTGTTCAATCTGCATAAATTTTCGTAATTTTGCGTGTTTTTTAAATCCTAACTCGAATAAAAAATTATTTATGAAAGATAAAAGAGTCTTGTATGTGTCGTCAGAAGTAATACCATACTTACCTGAGACCGAGATTTCTTCGATGTCGTTTGAAGCGCCAAGAGCGGTGAATAGTAAAGATGGACAAATAAGAATTTTTATGCCCCGTTATGGAAATATCAATGAACGCAGGCATCAGTTACATGAGGTCATTCGTTTATCGGGAATGAATCTTGTTATTAATGACCTTGATATGCCTCTAATCATTAAAGTAGCTTCTATACCAAAAGAAAGAATGCAGGTTTATTTTATTGAAAATGATGACTACTTTAAACGAAAAGCTACCTATGCAGATGAAGATGGTATTTTTTATCCCGACAATGATGAACGCGGTATCTTTTTTGCTAAAGGAGTTATTGAAACTGTAAAAAAATTAAATTGGTCTCCAGACATTATTCACGTTCATGGCTGGCTTGCCTCTTTTCTGCCACTCTATTTAAAAAAATATTATGGCAATGAGCCTCTTTTTGAAAACAGTAAAATTGTTACTTCAATTTACAATCAAGGTTTTACAGGAACTCTCGACAAAGATGTCAATATCAAATTAATGTATGATGGCATTGAAGAAGAAGACATTGTAGAATTAAAAGACCCTTCTTATGTTAACCTGATGAAGATTGCTATAAAAAATTCTGATGCCGTTATTATTGGATCCAGTGAAATCCCCTCACAACTTGAAACTTTTCTTAAAGAAATCGATAAACCTGTGTTAAAATTTCACAATAAAGAAGAGTTTCAGGAAGCATATATCGATTTTTACAACACCAAAGTTCTATAATAAACACTTATTATCTTTTTTTAAATAATGAAATATACAAATCCCTTGTACAAGCTATCTGCCCTCTTGTTTTTACTATTAATTGTTACTTCTTGTCAAGAAGATTTTAACTCTGTGGGAAGTGATATCATTGCAGATCCAAACTTTGAATTTGACCTCTATGACCAGGCCTCTGTTCTGGCTTACAGCAGAAGAGCGTTCCCTGTTCAAACAAACAATCTGCCTGCATATCAACTAGGTGTCTATAAGGATCCTGTTTATGGCACTACAGAGTCTAGTATCTTGTCACAACTTACTCTGAACCAAACAAACCCCACATTTGGTGAAAACCCTGAAATAAAAAGGGTAATTTTAAACCTTCCCTACTTCAGCACCGCTGAAGGCACAGGTGAAAACCAAACATTTACCCTCGACTCAATTTTTGGAGAAAATCCTATCAAATTATCTGTTTATGAATCACAGTTTTTCTTAAGAGATTTTGATCCCACCTCTGGTTTTGATTTACCTCAACTCTATTATTCAAATCAGGGGCCCATTTTTCAGAATTTCCTGGGCGAGTTGCTTTTTGAAACGGATTCATTTTTACCTTCAAATATACCCCCCATAATTAATGAAGGAGAAGAGAATGAAGAAAAATTATCGCCAAGATTAAGAGTAGATTTAAATGAAGCAGCTGTTCAACTATTTAAAGAAAAAATCTTGGACAAAGAAGGTTCAGACGTTTTGTTAAATAATACCAATTTCAAAAATCATTTTAGAGGAATTTATTTTATCGCTGAGGCAATTAACAATGAAGGGAATATGGTTCTTCTGGATTTAAATAATGCCAGCATTGAGATGATATATGAAAAAGATGACGATACCGGTGGTGGAGGTGCTGGAAGAATGCAATCTTCAAGAATGGAAGAGGATAGAATTGAAGAATCAATAAACCTCTCCTTAAACGGAATCAATGTCAATACTTTTAAAAATAACCTACCCTCTGAACTCGAAAATTTATTAAATAACCCAAATACTTCCGGCGCAGAAAACCTATATTTAAAAGGTGGTGCCGGAACTTTAACGGTTATAGAGCTTTTTGGGGAAGACCTAAGCGGGAATAATATATCTGATGAACTAGAGGACCTGAGATCCAAAAAATGGATCATCAATGAAGCCAACCTAACTTTTAAAGTTAATAAAAACATTGTAAGCGGTGGAAGTTCTGAGCCGGAACGAATTTTTCTATATGATTTGAATAATAATCGAGTTTTAGTAGATTATCAGCTTGACAATAGCACTCCTCCAAATGATTTACTAAATTTCAAAACCAATCATCTGGGGAGACTTCAAAGAGATGCAAATGAAAAAGGTGAAAGTTACCGATTAAGAATCACAAATCATATTAGCAATTTAATAAATAGAGATTCTACTAACGTTAGATTGGGACTGGTTGTGAGTCAAAATATCAATCTCATCTCCTCACAAGCACTTCAAAATACCCTTCCATTGGGTATTGAACGTGTTCCGTCAGCAAATGTGGTATCACCACAAGGAACAGTACTTCACGGTTCAAATCCATCAAACCCTGATGATAAAGTAAAGTTAAATATCTACTATACAGAAATAAATAATTAAATAGAATTATGTGTGGAATTGTAGGTTACATTGGTCACAGAGAGGCATATCCTATCGTTTTAAAAGGCTTGAAAAGGCTTGAATACCGGGGATATGACAGCGCAGGCATTGCCATTTTTGACGGAAAAGAAATTCAGTTGTGCAAAACCAAAGGTAAAGTAATAGACCTTGAGCAAAAAATCAATGAAGAAACTGTTACAACTGGAACACTGGCAATAGGACACACCAGATGGGCAACTCATGGAGTACCCAATGATATCAACTCTCACCCTCATTACTCAAATTCCGGCAATCTTGTAATTATACATAATGGAATTATAGAAAATTATGACTCAATTAAAAAAGAACTAATAAAAAGAGGGTACAAATTTCATTCAGATACAGATACTGAAGTACTTGTAAACCTCATTGAAGATGTAATTAAAAAAGAAAAAGTCAAACTTGGAAAAGCTGTTCAAATTGCCCTAAATCAAGTGGTTGGGGCATATGCAATTGTTGTGTTTGACAAAACAAAACCAAACGAACTCGTTGTTGCAAAACTAGGAAGCCCATTAGCTATTGGAATGGGTGAAAATGAATATTTTGTTGCCAGTGATGCTTCACCCTTTATAGAATTTACAAATAACGCCATTTATCTTGAGGATGAAGAAATGGCAGTTATAAGAAGACACAAAGGTGTCAAGATTAGAAAAATAAAAGACGACTCTCTGGTAGAACCCTACATTCAAGAACTCCAGCTCAATCTTGAACAAATTGAAAAAGGGGGCTTTGATCATTTTATGATGAAGGAAATCTATGAACAACCCTCTGCCATAAAAGACACATTTAGAGGCAGACTTCTAGCAGATCAAGGGCTCATCAAAGTGGGAGGTCTTGAAGACCATATTCAAAAATTTATCAATGCAAATCGTATCATTATTATTGGCTGTGGAACATCATGGCATGCAGGCCTAGTAGCAGAATATATTTTTGAAGACCTGGCTAGAATACCGGTTGAAGTTGAATATGCCTCAGAATTCAGATACAGAAACCCCATCATTACAGAAAAAGATGTTGTGATTGCAATTTCTCAAAGTGGTGAAACGGCAGATACACTTGCTGCCATAAAGCTTGCAAAGTCTAAAGGTGCATTTGTATATGGAGTTTGTAACGTGGTGGGCTCCACTATTTCCAGAGAAACCCATAGCGGAACCTATACGCACGCAGGTCCTGAAATTGGTGTTGCATCCACTAAAGCATTTACAACACAAATAACCGTTTTAACCCTCATCGCACTTAAACTGGCAAGTGTTAAAGGCACCATTTCATATAGAGATTACAATATATATTTAAGAGAATTAGATTTAATACCAAAACGAGTAGAAAATGCATTAAAATCTAATGACCATATAAAATCAATAGCCAAGATATTCAAAGATGCCCGTAACTTTCTATATTTGGGAAGAGGATATAATTTTCCGGTAGCTCTTGAGGGCGCCTTAAAGCTAAAAGAAATCTCCTACATTCACGCAGAAGGTTACCCAGCCGCAGAAATGAAACATGGCCCCATCGCTCTTATCGATGAGGAAATGCCTGTTGTTGTTATTGCTGTTAACAGCAATCACTATGATAAAGTAGTGAGCAATATTCAGGAAATAAAATCTAGAAAAGGCATCATCATTGCCATCGTCACAAAAGGGGATACAACAGTTACCAATTTGGCAGATTATGTTATAGAAGTGCCAAAAACACCAGAATCGCTCACGCCACTTGTCACTACAATTCCTTTACAACTTTTGTCTTATCACATTGCTGTTTTACTGAATAGAAACGTTGATCAGCCCAGAAATCTAGCAAAGTCAGTTACTGTAGAATAAAATAAATATGTAAGAATATGTAGGAAATATTTTTGTAATATCTAGTGAAATTTAGCTATATTGCTGTCGCTAATTTATAAACATAAGATATGAAAACATTTTTCCCCCTTATTCTTTTTTTATTTTGTTTAACAACCTATTCCCAAACTACTGTAACCGGAAATGTTGTAGACAACAATAGTCTCCCCATACTGGGAGCGAACGTCATAGTGACCGGCACTACGCAGGGTACAGTAACAGATTTTGATGGTAATTTTACGCTAACTGTTAGTGAAGAACTACCTTTCACAATTGAAATAAGTAGTGTGGGTTATGAGACTAAGTCTTTTCAAGTCACAACAAACAACCAAGTCATTGCTGCTGTTTTAAACGAAGGAAGTGCTCTGGATGAAATAGTAATTTCTGCATCCAGAACACCGGAGCGTATTTTTGAATCTCCGGTAACGGTTGAAAGATTCGGGCTTAAAGAAATTAAAAATACGGCCGCAGCCTCTTTTTATGAAGGCCTTGAGAACCTAAAAGGCGTTGACATCAACGTTAACAGTTTAACCTTTCAATCTGTAAACACTCGTGGTTTTGCAACCTTTGCAAACACACGTTTTGTGCAGCTTGTAGATGGAATGGATAATGCTGCTCCTGTTTTAAACTTTCCTTTAGGTAACCTTTTGGGGATGACAGAACTAGATGTTCACAGTATTGAATTGCTTCCCGGTGCTTCTTCTGCACTTTATGGGGCAAATGCCTTTAACGGAATTCTATTTATGACCAGTAAAAATCCTTTTGACTTTGAAGGAATTAGTGGTTACTACAAGCAGGGTGTTACATCACAAGAAGCAGCCGGTGACAATAGTTTCTTTGATGTTGGCGTGCGGGTTGCTAAAAAATTCTCTGATAAATTTGCAGCCAAAGCAAACTTTTCCTTTTTAAAAGGAACAGACTGGCATGCTGTAAATGAAGAAGATGTGCTCAATCCAGGTAGAGATCGTTCACACCCAAATTATGACGGACTAAATGTTTACGGAGATGAAGTTTTTACAAATATTAAAGGTGTAGGACAATCTCTTGCAGACTTGGGTATCATTCCTGCCGGTGCAGTGAATCTGCTGCCAAGTGAAAATGTTAGCAGAACCGGATATGCAGAAAGAGACCTTACAGACTACAATGCAGAGAGTGTTAAATTTGATGCTGGACTGTATTACAGACCTTGGGGGAATGATTTTGAAATCAGTTATTTAGGAAAAATTGGTGTAGGTTCTACGATTTACCAAGGGGCAAACCGTTATGCAATTAACAACTTCTTCTTACAACAACATAAAATTGAATTTAAAAATGACAATTTCTTTATAAGAGGATATATTACAGATGAAGATGCAGGAGACTCTTATGATACCCGCTTCACAGCTGTCAACTTAAATCGACAGTGGAAATCAGACTCACAATGGTTTGGACAATATGCAGGAGCCTTTATTCAAGGAACACTAGCCGGTCTAAGCCCTGAACAAGCACACGCCTTAGGAAGACAAACTGCAGATACAGGCAGATTTGAACCCGGAACGGAAGAATTTAAAAATGCCCTTAACAAAGTAACAAATGACCCCAATCCTTTAACAGGTGGTCAATTTAAAGATGCTTCACAATTGCGCCACGCAGATGCCAATTACAACTTTACTCATTTGATGCCAGATATTGCAGAAGTTCAAGTGGGAGGGTCGTTTAGAGAATACAAATTAAACTCTTTTGGAACTATTTTTACAGACGCTGATGGACCAATTTCTTACAATGAATATGGAGCTTATTTACAAGTTCAGAAAAAGCTTGTTGACGATAGGCTAAAGTTAACCGGATCTGTTCGTTATGACGAGTCTGAATTGTTTGAGGGTAGTTTTTCTCCGAGGTTTTCAATTGCTTATTCAGCAGGAGAAAAAAGAAATCACAACATTAGAGGTTCTGTACAAACCGGTTTTAGAAACCCAACAACGCAGGATTTATTTATAGGTCTTGATGTGGGTAGAGCCATATTGGTTGGTTCTGCAGAAGCAAACCTCGACCGCTATGTAAGACCATTTCCAATTAGTGGAGCAGGAGCTGCCGCTACCGGAAGCTCAACAGCTACTATATCTGGACGAGATGCTTATGAAAATGCCTTTTCACTCAGCTCGATAAACGCCGGTGCTCCTGAAGCAGCAAATGTTGACCTTGTAGAACCGGAACAAGTTACCGCAATTGAAGTAGGTTACAGAGCACGGCTGGGAAAAGTAATTCTTGACATGAATGTGTATTATAACCAATACCAGGACTTCATTTCTAATGAAACTGTGATTGTTCCTTTATATGGTGAAGTGGGTGACAACTCTCTTTCATTGCTTGCTTTGCAACAAGGCGATGTTAAACCTTTCCAAACCTATACTAACTCTGATGCCGATGTTAAATCTTATGGCGCTACCGTAGGCGCGGGTACTAAAGTGTTTGGAAATTTTGACTTTGATATCAATTATACTTTTGCAGAAGAAGATTTTGATCAAGCTTCAGCACCCGATTTCAGAACAAGTTTTAACACTCCAAAACACAAAGTAAAAGCCTCTTTTGGTAATACAGATGTTGTAAAAAACCTAGGTTTTAACATAAATTACAGATGGAGTGATGCTTTTGAATGGCAAGCAACTTTTGCAGACGGAAATGTGCCGGCTTACTCTGTAGTAGATGCTCAGATTAACTATAGAATTCCGGTAATCAAATCCACATTAAAAGTGGGAGCTGCAAACATTGGAAACAATGAATACTTTACTGCTTTTGGAACAGGTCTTATTGGAACACAATACTATGTTTCCTTATCAATAAATAATTTATAAAAACTAAAAAATTAAGATATGAGAATTAATAAATATAAATGGATGTTATTGTTTGTTGGAGCGCTTTTTATAGCGTGTGACTCTGACGACGATAGCATTTCTCCAGATGATGAACAGGTAATTGTTGTTTCTGGTGAAGCTGATTTTTCTAAATATGTATCTGTTGGAAACTCCTTGACCGCAGGATATACAGATGGTGCTTTATTCATTGCAGGACAGGAAAACTCATTACCAAGTATTTTAGCCCAGCAATTTGCACTAACTGGGGGTGGTGAATTTACTCAACCTCTTATGGGTGACAACCTTGGTGGTTTACTTTTAGGAGGTAATGTCATAGCTGCAAACAGATTGTTTTTTAATGGGTCAGGACCAGAAAGAGTGCAAGGAATGCCCTCAACTGAAATTACCAATACTTTAAGTGGCCCTTTCAATAATATGGGTGTACCGGGAGCCAAAAGTTTTCATATTATTGCTCCGGGTTATGGAAATGTTGCAGGAGTACCCACAGGACAAGCTAATCCTTACTTTGTAAGATTTGCAAGTACTCCAAACACAACTATACTCAATGATGCAGCCGGACAACAACCCACTTTCTTTTCGCTTTGGATTGGAAACAACGACGTTCTATCTTATGCAACGAGTGGTGGCGCAGGTGTAAATCAAGCCGGAAACCTCGACCCATCAACCTATGGTGGCAACGACATCACAGACCCTAATGTATTTGCTCAGGTTTACTCTGGCATTGTTGATGCAATGACTGCCAGCGGTGCTAAAGGTGTTGTAGCTAATATTCCTAATGTAACAACCATTCCCTATTTTACGACTGTACCACACAATCCTTTGAGTTCAGACAACCCAAGTTTTGGCCCTTTAATCCCCACTTTAAATCAAACTTTTGCAGGATTAAATCAAGTATTTGTTGCATTGGGTGTTCCTGAAAGACAAATAGTTTTTAATCCAAACGGTCAAAGTGCTGTTGTGATTAAGGATGAAGATTTACAAAATCTAAGTGCACAAATAACCGGAGCCCTTCAGGGTGCAGGATTAGATCCTTTAACTTCTCAATTGTTTGGAATTCTGTATGGTCAAGCAAGACAAGCCAATGACCAAGACTTATTGGTTTTACCCAGCTCAAGTATTATTGGGCAATTAAATCAACAAGCATTTGATGACTTAGTTAATTTGGGTGTACCACCGGCTACTGCAGGGCAACTCGCTGTTAATGGCGTTACATTCCCTCTTGAAGATCAATGGGTGTTAACACCAGAGGAACAACAAGAAGTTGCATCTGCAACTGCTTCTTTCAATCAAACCATTGAAAGTGTTGCCAATCAAAAAGGGCTTGCTTTTGTTGATGCGTTTGGACTGCTCAACGAAATAGCTGAAACTGGTATTGCTTTTGATGAGTTTAACCTAAATGCAAATTTAGTGTTTGGCGGAGCTTTCTCTTTGGATGGGGTTCACCCAACAGCAAGAGGTTATGCTTTTCTAGCAAATGAATTTATGAAAGCGATTAATGCTAAATATGGCTCAACTCTGCCTCCTGTAAAAGCAAGAGATTACATCACGCTTTATCCTGCTTCAATGTAAACATACAGTTTATAAATCTAATAAAAAGACCCGCAATTTTTGCGGGTCTTTTTTATTCTATCCTAAATGTTTCATTCAAGGTCCAATTAGCCCTTATATCTAATAACTTTGGAAAATAAGTCACTTCTTCTGGTTGTTCTCGTTTTAAAAAATTACCGGTATCCCATTTCCCGTTTTGATTTTCATCAATTACAATTCTAACATAATAATTCCCGGGAATGATGTTTTCAAAATTAAAAGTAGTTTGTTTTTCCATTCCAAGAATCTCTTTTCTTAATTCGCCATTTTCTGTGACAAGTTGAACTATGACAGGTAAAGATTTTGCACTTTCTAAGTTGAAAGCTAAAAAACCATAATCGGCCGTTGTGCGGGTATTAGTTTTAAATGAAATGGTATCGTTGACATCACCAAAAAAATCAGTTATAGCCTCCGGAAAAAAAGTGATGGTATAAAGCTGTCGTTCCGCTTTTTCAAAATCAAAACTTAGGACATTTCGTTTTTGGTCAAAATCAAAATCAAACTGTATTGACAAGGTATCTTTATCCACAATTTCAATGTAATTTGTGTCAATGGACTTTAAAGGTGTTGTTCCTGTAACCTGAAAACGTTCATCAAAAGCCAAAGCTCCTGTTTTTAGTGCGGAAAGAGTTAAACTATCTCTTTCTGTTTTTTGCATTCTTACCATTAAGGTATCTATTTGACCTCTATTTGTTAACTGAAACTGTAAAGAATCAGAATCAATTTTTGGTTGAAACCAATAATACAATGAATCGCTTTTCAGGTCTTTTGTAATACTAAATTCAAAATCATCCGGCTGGTTTGACAGTAATTTAATTTTCAATGAATCTCCAACTCCTTCATAACCAAATTGTATTTTTTGACTGTTTAAGGAAGAGGGTCTTGCCAGTTTATATTCAGGAATTTCCTTGAAAAGATTTAATCGGTATGAAGTGTCTGCAGGTACATCTATAAAATGAGACACAAACCCAATTTTATCTGTTTTTGGCTCAAAAGTATAATTGGCATTATTGTCTTTTAAACCCACCAGTAAATATGTGCCTTCTTTAATGTTTTCAATTTCAAACTTTTCAGGATCTCGCTGAGTCGTTGCTATGTAGAGCGGCTTTTTTATATATACGACAGAGTCTGTATAGTTCTCATCCACCTCATAGAGCATAACAGTTACTTTTTCTTCGGGATTAATCTTTAAGGCATCAGTAATGGTGCCCTGAACTTTAAGGCTGTCTATATAGCTCCCCGTAGAAAAAACATATTTAAAAAACTCAAAAGGGTTCTCTTCGTTATTATCAACAATACTATTGCCAAAATTGATACTGTATGTGGTATTGTCCTTTAAAGTATCATTAATCACTATCTTTAAAACTTTTGATGTGCTAAAAGGAGTTATTGTGGGTTGATTTTCAAGAGGAGGCGAAATAATAAGTTGTTGTTGAAGGTCTTTTAGCTTTATGTATTCATCAAAATAAACTGTGATTTCATTCCCCTTAAAATTAGTTGAATAATTTTCCGGTACAGTTCTCAAAAGCACCGGTGGAATAGTATCTCTAGCTCCTCCGTCTGGATTTCCTCGCTTTGCACAATCAACAAATGATAATGACAATAGAACAAGAAAAATAATGTAAAGAAATTTACCCTTCATACTGCAAAGATGCAAAAAATATCAATGAAGTTGTTTGCTGTCAGAAAATGAAATCATAAAATGCAATTTCTACTTTGTAATGGCCATAGTTGCAAAACTTAGGCGCACATTTTCAGCCTTTAAAAGATTTACAGAACACGATTCTAATGTGGCTCCAGATGTTATGATATCATCAACCACGAGTAAATGTTTTCCCGTTATTATATGAGTGTTTTGTATAGCAAAAACTTCCTCCTGACTAAATATTCTCGAGATTTTCTCTTTGAAGACCTGAGATTTTGTGGGAGTAATCTTCACCAAAACATCGTCAATGTATGATGCTCCAAGAGCTTTCGCTATTTCTCTTCCAAAACCTTCCACCTGATTAAACCCTCGGTCTCTTAATTTCTTTTTATGAAGAGGAACAGGTATAACTGCATCAATATCTTTATAAGAATCAATGTTTTTTAGTTCTTCTCCAAGCCATGCACCAAAAATTTCCCCTATCTTTTTTGCTTTTTTATACTTTAGTGCGTGAACAAATTTTTGTGTAAGTCCATTCTTTTTAAAATACAAAAGTGATGTTGCATTTACAACGGGAACCCGCCCATAAAATAGTTGAAGCATTTCATCACTTCCTGATGAATGAAAACAAGCAATAGGCAACTCGTGCCTGCACACCGCACAAATCTCAAGTTCACTTGAATTCAACTCTTTGTGACAACCTCTGCATAATTTAGGGAAAAAAATATTTAACATATATTTTTCATTATTTATCGATTTATAAACGGCAAATTAAATTAAGTTCAACTAATTTAGCAGTACTCTAATATATTACAAAACTTAAATCAAACCAAATGGAAGTAGAGAACAAAAACTCAAAATTAAAATGGTTAATTGGCATCCTGGCAGTTTTGCTTATTGCTTTAACTGTTTTTACCATCAAACTTTATCTTGACAACCAGCAAAACACCACAAATTTAGAAATCCAAAAAATGGATATTGAGGAAGAACTGGAAGAATTACTTGTAAATTACAATATTGCTATTGAAGAAAATCAAACAAAAGACAGGGAACTCATAGAGGCAAGAGACCGAATTGAACAATTGCTTGATTCTGTAAAAGGAGCGCAGGCAAATGTGGATTTGATAAGGCGTTATCGCATTGAAATAGGACAACTCAAATCAGAAAAAGAAGCACTTTTTAAAAGAGCAGACAGTCTCCAAAGTGTCGCAGCAATACTAAGAACTGAAAGAGACAGTACTTCAGTTGCCCTTGACCAAAGCGTACAAAAAATAGATTCTATTTCTTTGCAAAATGAAGCACTCGCTCAAGTTGTTGCAATCGGTTCTGCATTAAAGGTTTCCCGATTAAAAGGGGAAGGTGTGTTGATGAGAAATAACGGTAAAATTGTCGAAACAGATCGCTCAAGAAGAGCTGATAAAGTGAGAGCTTGCTTTACCCTCAACGCAAACGAAATTGCAGAAAGCGGCGATAAACTCCTTTTTATTCAGGTTATTAATCCGGAAAATAATGTGCTGGGAGAAAAATCTGTCGTAAATTTTGAAGATAAAATATTGACATACAGTGCCACTTCAAACGTGTTTTATGATAAAGAAGAGCTTGATGTGTGTGTGCTTGTTAATGCCGCAGAAAGTGATTTAGTACCCGGCACTTATTACATCAATGTATTTGATGGACCGCGATTGGTTGCCAATTCCTCTATTGATTTGAGATAGGAACAAAACTAAAAATACATATGAGGAAGCCAGCGAGACATTCAAAAGGAGAACCATTGTATTTTATGACAAGCTTCTAAAAAAAACAAATCTCGATTATCGAGAAAAATAAAAACCACTTCGGCTTATTTCGCAGTGGTTTTTTTTATTTTTGCCAAATGATAAACAAAGAAGAACATTTCAAGAGAGTCGTTTCACATGCCAAAGAATATGGTTTCATATTTGGTTCCAGTGAAATCTATGATGGGCTCAATGCTGTATATGACTATGCACAAAATGGAGTCCTGCTCAAAAACAACATTCGTGAATACTGGTGGAAAAGCATGGTGCAAATGCATCAAAATATAGTAGGCCTTGATGCTGCTATATTAATGCATCCCACTACCTGGAAGGCTTCCGGTCACGTAGATGCATTCAATGACCCACTTATTGACAATAAAGATTCTAAAAAACGCTACCGCGCAGATGTACTTATAGAGGACTATGCAGAAAAATTACACCAAAAAGCCGAAAAAGAAATCGAAAAAGCACGCAAACGCTTTGGTGAAAATTTTGATAAAGAACAGTTTGTCGCTACAAACGAGCGTGTTATAAGATACAAAACCCAACAAAAAGAAATCATTGAGCGCATGGCAAGGTCTTTAGGAAACGAAGACCTCGCAGATGTAAAAGCACTTATTGAAGAATTGGAAATTGCAGACCCTGACACCGGCTCAAGAAACTGGACAGAAGTCAAGCAATTCAACCTGATGTTTGGTACCAAACTGGGAGCCTCAGCAGACAAAGCAACCGATTTATATTTGCGTCCAGAAACTGCACAAGGAATTTTTGTCAATTTCCTTAACGTGCAAAAAACAGGAAGAATGAAAGTGCCATTTGGAATCGCTCAAACCGGAAAAGCCTTTAGAAATGAAATAGTTGCCCGTCAGTTTATTTTCAGGATGCGTGAGTTTGAACAAATGGAAATGCAGTATTTTGTTCGCCCCGGCGACGAAATGAAGTGGTATGAGTACTGGAAAGAAGTGCGTTATAACTGGCACATGTCTTTGGGTTTAGGGAAAGAAAACTACCGCTTTCATGACCATGAAAAGCTGGCGCACTATGCCAATGCAGCTACTGATATTGAATTTGATTTCCCATTTGGATTCAAAGAGCTGGAAGGCATCCACTCCCGCACCGACTTTGACCTGAAAGCACACGAAGAATTTTCAGGCAAGAAACTACAGTTTTTTGATCCTGAATTGAACAAAAGCTATGTGCCTTATGTTATTGAAACCTCTATTGGTTTAGACAGAATGTTTTTGGCAGTTTTCAGCAAGGCACTGGAAGAAGAAACCCTTGAAGATGGGAGTACGCGCATTGTTTTAAAAATTCCTTCGGTTATCGCCCCCACAAAAGCGGCTGTTTTACCTTTAATAAAAAAAGACGGTTTACCCGAAATAGCTCAAAAAATTATTGAAGAGTTACAATGGGATTTTCAAGTGGCATATGATGAAAAAGACGCCATCGGTAAACGTTACCGTCGTCAAGATGCAGTTGGCACTCCGTTTTGCATCACTGTAGATCATGACACTATTTCAGATAACACGGTGACCATAAGACATCGTGATTCTATGAAACAGGAACGAGTAGCCATTGATAATCTTTCCTCTTTAATTGGTAAAGAAGTAAGTATCAAAAACTGGTTGAAATAAATAATTTACAAACTTTTAGTTTAATAGCCCTTTCTTGGAAGGGCTATTTTTTATGAGCTGATTTAGCACCAATTAAAAAATCGTTTAATTATAATTAATTGATATTCAACAATTTTTATCGTTTTCAAAACGATTGTACAGACATCACCAAGTATTTTAAAAAAAACACATATCTGTTTATTTTTTAATGGCTTAGGGTTGTTTTGTTGATTTTAAAATCCTTATATTTGCGGTCTTGTAAAAAAATTAATTTTTAATCCCTAAAATATTTTAGAATGACAAAAGCAGATATCGTAGCTAAAATTTCAGAAAAGCTAGGAATGGAAAAAGGAGATGTTCAAGCAACTGTAGAAAGTTTCATGGAAGAAGTAAAAACCTCATTAGAAGGTGGTGACAATGTTTACCTTAGAGGTTTTGGAAGTTTCATCATCAAAACGAGAGCAGAAAAAACCGGACGAAACATTTCAAAAAACACAACGATAAAAATACCTGCACACAACATTCCTGCGTTTAAACCTGCAAAAGTTTTTGTAGAAGGCGTTAAGGAAAATGTTGTTGTTAAATAATTAATAACTTAAAAAAGAAACACTATGCCAAGTGGTAAAAAAAGAAAAAGACACAAGGTAGCAACCCATAAGCGCAAAAAAAGAAGCCGCGCTAATCGCCATAAAAAGAAAAAGTAGTTTCTAACTACTTTTTTCTTTTAAAAACACAACGTTCTTTGAAAAAGAAATTTTATTGACAATAGCACTTTTGGGTAAAGTGTATAAAGTCACCTTAAGGTTTCACCGGGTACTATTCTCACCTCAACAAGGTGAGAAACCTGTGAGAAATATTGTTTAATCCATCTGTCCTGAATAAGACTTCGAATTTAAAGAAGCATTAACGGGGCGGATATAAATTACGAAGAGTGAACTACGAATTATTTATCAGATCCAGTTCCTCAGAAGTTGATTTTGCCCTTCTTAAAGATGGAAAACTAATTGAATTACACAAGGAAGACGACGACAGTGAATTTGCAGTTGGTGATGTGTTTATCGCCAAAACACGCAAAACTGTACCGGGTCTCAATGCAGCATTTGTTAATGTAGGATACGAAAAAGACGGATTCTTACATTATCAGGATTTAGGTCCACAACTCCCTTCCTTATTAAAATTCACAAAACTTGTAAGCACAGGTAAACTTAAAGATTACTCTTTAAAGAATTTCCCATTTGAGAAAGATATTGATAAAAATGGCAAAATAAGTGATGCCATTAAATCAAATCAATCAATTTTGGTTCAAATAGTAAAAGAACCCATCTCCACCAAAGGACCCAGAATAAGTTCTGAGTTATCACTGGCAGGGAGATACATCGTTTTGGTTCCTTTTTCAGACCGGGTTTCTATTTCACAAAAAATAGAATCCAAAGAAGAAAAAGAACGATTAAAACGATTGGTGCAAAGCATCAAGCCAAAAGGCTTTGGTGTAATTATTAGAACCGTAGCAGAGGGTAAAAAAGTAGCAGAACTGGACAAAGATTTACAAAACTTGCTCGACCGCTGGTCTGCAATGTGTAAAAAGCTACAAAATGCACATCACCCGTCAAAAGTGATGAGTGAAATGAACAGAGGGCTGTCTCTTATAAGAGATTTACTCAGCGATTCATTTACTTCCATTTACATTGATGATGAAGTGCTTTACTTAAAAATTAAAGATTATGTGCACGAAGTGGCACCACAGAAGGAATCAATCATTAAGTTGTATGACTCAAAAGTACCAATCTTTGAAAAGTTTGGTATTGAAAGACAAATAAAAACGTCTTTTGGTCGCACCGTTTCAGGAAGTAAAGGCGCTTATCTGGTGATAGAACACACAGAAGCCCTTCACGTAGTCGATGTAAACAGCGGTAACCGCTCAAACAAATCAGACAGCCAGGAAGCAACGGCACTTGAAGTTAATTTAATCGCTGCAACAGAGCTGGCACGCCAACTCCGCCTACGCGACATGGGAGGGATTATTGTTGTCGATTTTATCGATATGGCAAACCCCAACCACAGAAAACAACTGTTCAATCACTTGCGTGATGAAATGAAAGATGACAGGGCAAAACACAAAATTTTGCCGCCCAGTAAATTTGGATTGATCCAAATTACACGACAACGTGTTAGACCTGAAATGAATATTAAAACACGTGAGCTCGACCCCAACGGCGAAGCCGGAGAAATAGAAGCTCCCATTTTAATCATTGACAGGATTAATGCAGATTTAAAAAGATTATTGAAAAAAGACTATAAAAAGATAACCTTAAACACACATCCTTTTATAGCAGCCTTCTTAATAAAAGGCTTTCCATCGATACGTTCTAAATGGTTTTTAGAACATAAAAAATGGGTGAAAATTCAACCAAGAGATGCTTACACCTATCTCGAATACCACTTTATTGATAAAGACGGTAAAGAGATAAAATAAAAAAAAGCGCACAAGAACTGAAATTCAGATCTGTGCGCTTTTTGTTTTTAAATTCTTTTATAGTTACCCTTTCATACTCGCACTCAAATACTCCCTATTCATTCGGGCGATATTCTCAAGGGAAATTCCTTTTGGACATTCAATCTCACAAGCACCGGTATTGGTGCAGTTTCCAAAACCTTCTTCATCCATTTGACGCACCATATTCATCACACGGTCTGTCGCTTCTACCCTTCCTTGCGGCAATAAGGCAAACTGTGATACTTTTGCAGAAACAAACAACATCGCCGAAGCATTTTTACAAGCCGCCACACAAGCTCCACAACCAATACAAGTTGCTGCATCAAAAGCAGTATCAGCATCGTGTTTATTCACAGGAATGGCATTGGCATCAATCGTGTTCCCCGATGTATTTACCGAAATAAACCCACCGGCATGCTGTATGCGGTCAAACGAACTTCTGTCCACAACCAAATCCTTTATTACAGGAAAAGCATTGGCCCTAAAAGGCTCAATAAAAATAGTATCACCATCCTTAAAAGTGCGCATATGCAACTGACAGGTAGTTATCAAACGATCAGGGCCGTGTGGCTCTCCGTTGATTTGCAATGAACAAGAACCACAAATACCCTCACGGCAATCATGATCAAACGCCACAGGCTCTTCACCTTTGTTATTCAATTGCTCATTGAGCATATCAAGCATATCCAAAAAGGACATATCCGGTGAAACATCATTGATTTTATAATCAACTATTTTTCCTTTTTTATCAGCATCAGACTGACGCCATATTTTTAAGGTTAAATTCATATTTTTAGATTTTAGTGGTGAGTTGTGAGCCGTTAGTCTAGTGTCTAACATCTCATGTCTCAAATCTTATTTATAACTTCTGGTAACCAATTTCACATTATCAAACTGCAACTCTTCCTTGTGCAAAATTGCCTCACTGGGTTTTCCTTTGTATTCCCAGGCAGCGACATACGCAAAGTTTTCGTCATCACGCAGTGCTTCCCCATCTTCAGTTTGATATTCTTCTCTAAAGTGACCTCCACATGATTCATTTCTGTGTAGTGCATCTTTTGCGAAAAGCTCTCCAAGTTCAAGAAAATCTGCAACACGCAATGCTTTTTCCAGTTCCTGATTCAGTCCATTTTCTGTGCCGGGCACTCTTACATCTTTGTAAAATTCGTCACGCAACGCGGCAATTTCAGTAATGGCCTCATTCAATCCCTTTTCGTTTCTGGCCATACCCACTTTGTCCCACATAATTTTTCCAAGACGTTTGTGGAAATAGTCAACGGTTTTAGAACCTTTACTATTCATCAAGTGTTCTATCTGGGAACGCACATTCTTTTCGGCTGCTTCAAACTCAGGCAAATCTGTAGAAATTTTTCCGGTGCGGATGTCTTTTGAAAGATAATCACCAATGGTATAAGGCAAGACAAAATACCCATCAGCCAGACCCTGCATCAATGCTGAAGCTCCCAAACGGTTGGCGCCGTGATCAGAGAAATTGGCTTCTCCAATGGCGTAACACCCCTCAATGGTTGTCATCAAATTGTAATCCACCCAAATACCTCCCATCGTGTAATGCACGGCTGGATAAATCATCATTGGGGTTTCATAGGGGTTTTGATCAACAATTTTTTCATACATCTGAAAGAGGTTTCCATACTTATTGGCGACCACTTCAGTTCCTAATTTCTTTACCAGTTTTGCGTCATTTTCATCTAAATGTTTGACTCTGGCTTGTTCTTTTCCGTAGCGTTCTATCGCTGCTGCGAAATCCAAATAAACGGCCTCGCCTGTTTTATTGACACCAAAACCGGCATCACAACGCTCTTTAGCAGCTCTGGAAGCCACATCACGTGGCACCAGGTTACCGAAAGACGGATATCTTCTTTCCAAATAGTAATCTCTATCTTCTTCTTTTAAATCGGTGGGTTTTAATTTCCCTTCTCTAATGGCTTTGGCGTCTTCCAGTTTTGCAGGCACCCAGATTCTTCCGTCATTTCGTAAAGATTCAGACATCAACGTCAATTTTGACTGATGGTCTCCGGAAACAGGAATACAAGTGGGGTGAATTTGAGTATAACACGGATTGGCAAAATAAGCCCCTTTTTTATGAATTTTCCAGGCTGCAGTTACATTGCTTCCCATAGCGTTGGTGGAAAGGAAAAACACATTTCCATAGCCTCCGGTTCCAAGCACGACTGCGTGAGCTGAATGTCTTTCAATGGCGCCGGTTATCAGATTTCTAGCGATAATTCCACGGGCTTTTCCGTCAACGATGACTAAATCGAGCATCTCGTGGCGGTTGTACATTTTTATTTTTCCGCGGCCAATCTGGCGGTTCATCGCTGAATAAGCTCCTAATAAAAGTTGTTGACCGGTTTGTCCTTTGGCATAAAAGGTTCTGGAAACCAAAACACCTCCAAAAGAGCGGTTGTCCAGCAATCCACCATATTCACGAGCAAAAGGAACGCCTTGCGCAACACATTGGTCAATAATATTGGCCGAAACTTCGGCCAGACGATAGACATTTGCTTCGCGTGAGCGGTAATCACCCCCTTTTACGGTATCATAAAAAAGCCGGTAGGTTGAGTCCCCATCACCTTGATAATTCTTTGCGGCATTGATTCCGCCTTGAGCGGCAATAGAGTGTGCACGACGGGGAGAATCCTGAAAGCAAAACGCTTTTACGTTATAACCCAGCTCTGCTAAAGTTGCTGCAGCAGAACCTCCGGCAAGACCGGTTCCCACGACGATTACATCAATATTTCGTTTGTTGGCAGGGTTGACCAGATTGATTTTATTTTTATGATGGGTCCATTTTTCGGAAACTGAACCTTCGGGAATTTTTGAATCTAAAGTTGCCATAAGACGATTTTAATTTAAGTGGTGATACAACGCAATGAATATAAATCCAAGCGGAATGATGATGGCATAAGCGGTGGTAAATCCTTTCAAGGCCTTTGAATATTTGTTGTTAAACCCAACCGACTGAAAGGACGATTGAAAGCCGTGCAAAAGGTGCAAGGCCAGAAAAACAAACCCCACTACATACAAGGCTGTTCTCCAAAGAGGTTCAAAGGCGTGCACCACGTGGTCATAATAGCGGTAGTTTCCGGCGGCATCGAGACCGCTCATATCGCCTTCAATGAATTTAATGCTGATTTCGGGCACCCAAAAATCAATGAAGTGAATCACCAAAAAAATGAGAATAAAGCCGCCGCTGTAAATCATATTGCGGGACATCCAAGTGGAATTGGCACCGCCGTTGTATTTGGCATAGGCAATTTTTCGGGCGTTTCTGTTTTGGATTTCGAGTACAAACCCCATAATAAAATGAAACAACACCCCAAAAATAAGGATGGGTTGCGCCACATATTGCACCACGGGATTGGTGCCCATAAAGTGTGACAGCTCATTGAAGGTGTCTGCACTGAAAACCGAAGTGAAATTAATAAAGAAATGCTGTGCAAGAAAGATGACCAAAAAAAGGCCTGATAATGCCATCGCCACTTTTTTGGCGATGGATGATTTTAGTGTTCCGCTCATTTGAAGTAAGTTTACAAAAAGGTATACAAAAATACGATGCTTAAGAGACTTAAGCAATATAACAAAGAGTTAATGTTTATTATTTAGAATGGTTATAAAGGAAGGCTCAAAAATCAAAGAGAATAATCGAACTCAGGTTAGTTGGTATTTGCAAATCAAATTCTATAGGAAATAGTGATTATTAAAATTTAAATCCGAAATTCAAGCTATGTTGAATGTTTTTGATAGTTCCGAATTCATTGTTATCTAAATCTGAAAATCCCTTTTGACCGGCATACTCGAGAAAAAATGATTTTTCATTTTTATTGGAAAAAGAAAATTTAAATCCTATTCCGCCTTCAAGACCAAAATCAACAGAATTAAAATCATCTGTTGATTCGGTTTCTCCTTCAGATTTTTCTGCAGAAAAAATATAACTAGCATAAGGGCCTATATTCAAATAAAAACGTTCATTATTCCCAAAGTTAAAATTTACCAATACCGGTATAGTTAAATTATGAAAGATAAAACTCCCTCTTTCAGTTCTATTGTTAATTCCATCTATAATTAGTATGGGTGCATTATCAAAACCTCTCTGATCGTAATATATTTTGGCTTTTAAACTCCATTTTTCATAGAAAAAATATTCTGAGAAAAAACCGGCATTTAAGGCGATTTTTGATTCTAAATCACTAACATTTTCTTCTTCTGAAACAGATGCTAAACTAACTCCGGCAAAAAAACCAAATTCGAGATCGTTATTGTTTTGAGCAAATGAATTTGATGTAAAAAAAATCATT
>JANSXN010000098.1 GCA_024742935.1 Flavobacteriaceae bacterium | reverse complement strand
CGGGGCCATTAAACAGGCTTGAAAACCGTTGTCAAGTGCTATTATCATTGACATGAGTGCAACTATAGTTTTTCCTGATCCCACGTCTCCCTGTAAAAGTCGGTTCATTTGTGCATTGCTGCCCAAATCATTCCTTATTTCTCTAATCACTCTCTTTTGAGCTTCGGTTAAATCAAAGGGTAAATGGTCTTTATAAAAGGCATTAAAAAGCGGTCCCACTTTTTCAAAACGATAGCCTTTTATTTTGCTTTTATGAATCAGATTTTTTCTGATGAGTTGCAACTGAATGTAAAAAAACTCTTCAAATTTTAATCGGTATTGAGCCTTGGATAACAGCACTTGACTTCTCGGAAAATGGACGTTAAAAAGGGACTCATTTTTGGGTAGTAATTTGAGTTCTTCAAGGATACTTTTTGGAAGAGTTTCTTGAAATTTATTTTTGGAATCCAGAAACAATTGTTGCATCAATTTATTGATCACCCGGTTTGTGATTCCGCTATTGGAAAGTTTTTCTGTTGAAGGATAAACCGGTTGCATGGCAGAGCGTAAACTTTGCTCGTGTTCTTCAACAAATTCCATTTCAGGGTGAGGCATAGAAAAACTCCCGTTAAACCAGTTAACTTTTCCAAAAATGACATAGGGAGCATTTAGTTTTAAGCTTTCTCTTATCCATTTCAGGCCACGAAACCAGACCAGTTCCATGGTTCCGGTTTCATCGCTAAAAGTCGCAACCAAACGTTTTCTTTTGTTATGCTCCACAGTTTTTATGTGGGTTAATTTACCGATGATTTGCATTTCGGCATTGTTTTGCTGCAACTCGTTGATTTTATAGTAGCGGGTTCGGTCAATATAACGGTTTGGAAAAAAATGAAGCAAATCCTGATAGGTGAAAATCCCCACTTCCTTGCGCAGCAAATCAGCCCGGTTGGGTCCCACACCTTTTAAATACTCAATAGGGGTTTGAAGAAAGCTTGCATTCATTTGACTAAATTAAAGCATTCATTAATAAAGTAAAAGAGAAAAAACATTTTAATCTCATAAGATCTAGAAGGTTTTTGAAACCGTCAGGGTTTGAAACCGAAATTTTAAGTATTTTGGCTTTAAATTAAAATTCTAAAGATTTTGTGAGACTTCTAGTTTTATTTATTATTTCGGCAGTATTCTCATATGGGCAACAATCACAAATAGTTGATTTTAAAGAGTTGAAGGCTGATCTTTCCATCTTTCCGAAAGAAAAAAAAGTAAGCGGGACACTTCATTATACATTTCAAATCCTGAAAAAAACAGACTCTGTATATCTGGACGCAAAGCAAATGAGCTTTTCACTTGATAACTCTTCAAAAACCAAAGCAAACCTCTCTGCTAATGAAGACAAAATATGGATAAAATATCCCTTTGAAGAAGCAAAAGAGTACAGTATAGCCTTTAACTATGAGGCTTTTCCAAAACAAACCATGTACTTTTTTGAAGATCAGACCTGGACCCAAGGGCAGCGAAAATACACCTCTCACTGGCTGCCATCCATTGATGATGTTAATGATAAAATCATATTTAATCTAAGCATTACAGCGCCTGCAGAGTTTGAAGTGATAGCTAACGGCAGTTTGGAAAAAGAATCACCAGTTTTTAATGACCAGAAACAATGGCAATACACCATGAAAAGCCCGATGAGCAGTTACTTGGTGGCTATTGCTATGGGAAATTTTAAAAAGCAAACGGAGACTTCATCCAGTGGTATTCCTTTAGTTTATTATTACACACAAAACAACGAATCCAAAGTAGAGCCAACCTATCGCTATACTAAAGAACTATTTGATTTTCTTGAGGAAGTAATTGGTGTGGATTATCCCTGGGAAAATTACAAACAAGTACCGGTAAGAGATTTTCTCTATGCCGGGATGGAAAACACCACACTCACCATTTTCTCTGAAACGTTTGTGGTTGACTCTATTGGTTTTGTTGATAGAAACTATGTAAACGTTAATGCACACGAACTCGCCCATCAATGGTTTGGAAACCTTGTGACGTCAGAAAGCAGTGAGCATCACTGGTTACAGGAAGGTTTTGCGACTTATTTTGCCTTGCTCGCTGAACGCGAAATATTTGGTGATGACTATTACTACTGGAAACTCTATCAAAGCGCCGAGCAACTCACTGAATTAAGTGAGCAAGGCAAAGGGGAGCCCATAGTAAAAGCAGGGGCGAGTTCGCTCACCTATTATCAAAAAGGTGCCTGGGCGCTGCACATTCTCAATGAGCGCGTTGGCAATTTGGCTTTTAAGCAGGCAGTTCAGAATTTTTTAAACAAATACAAATTCAAATCGGCAACCACTGATGATTTTTTGGAAGAAATCACCCTGCTCAACGGTGATGACTTGCAGTTGTCTATCAATTGGTTGATGTGCCTTTTGGCGAAAGCCAACCCCTATACAATAAAGCGTTTGATAGTGGTAATCTCTTTGTGAGACAAGCCATTGCAATGAGTTTGGAGCAAATCCCACCGCAATTAAAATCTAAATATGAAACCCTTTTAGACGATGCTTCTTATCTGACTCAGGAGGCCGCTTTGTATTATTTATGGCTTAATTTTCCTAAAGACCGCGCTGGGTATTTAGATAAAATGGATGGGATTATCGGCTTTCAAGACAAGAACATCCGTCAGTTATGGCTCACCCTGGCTCTGGTTACCGAAGATTATAATAACGAACAAAAACCGACCTTTTTTGATGAGTTGAACAGTTATGCTTCAACAAAATACAGCTTTGAAATACGTCAAAATGCATTTCAATTTTTAGTTGGATTGGACGGTTTTACCAATCAAAGCCTGAAGTTTCTGATTGATGCCTGCCTACACCATAACTGGCGATTTGCAGGAAGTAGTAGAGATATTCTTGATGAATTGCTTAAAAATGAAGAAACAAAGCTTCAATTGCTACAGCTCAAAAATGAATTGCCACAAAAACAAAAGGAATGGCTGGAGAGTAAGTTTAAATGAATTGATACATCCTTAGATTATTTCAAAAATATAAAAGGGTGAAGGTAAATAAATTACTTTTTTGAAACATAAAAAACAATTCGTTTTAAACGACTCCTTCTGTTGCCAGTAGGGTTGACATCAATGCTATCCAGTTTTTTTAGGTTATAGTTTGTAAAAACCTCATTTGCTTCTTCTAATTTATTTTTAGTATCCCTCACCAGTAATAAGAAAGCTTCCTCTTTTGGCAATATATAGCTGCCTGAATTATGCAATACAGGAATAGTTTCCTCATATTCCCAAATGAGTTCGGGTACAAAATTATAAAACTCATACACAGGAACATTAAGATTTTTAATATGATTATTTAAAATATTTGGACCCCTGTATTCGGTATTTGGGTTTATTTCTTTGGCTATTGGCATTCCAAAACACATCACGGAAACTATAAAAGCAATGGAGGCATAAAATACCCGTTTTATGTTTTTCCTAAATAAATTTAAGATTATATATACACCAATTCCAAAGAGTAAAACTGCTGTAATGAAAAACCAAATTAAAGTGTTTTGAAGACTTTCACCTAAATACAAATAACCCCCAATTGGAATAGCAATACCTATCAAACCAAGTAATCCAAAATGGAAATACACCGGCCAGGTTTCTTTCGCTTTAAGCGACTTAAAACTCCGGAACAAGTATTCCATGTAAAAAGCTGTGTTAATTGCTAACGGAAATAACACAGGTAACAGATAACGCGATTTTTTTTCAGGTATTAATGAGAGCAATACAACGGCTGCAAGCGTCCACAACAAACTGAATTGGTATCCTTTTTTATGAAACACTTTGTCCTTAAGGTATGGGTAAAGCAACCCCACAAATGCCGGAATGGTCCAAAGACCGCTTTGCACAACAAAACTCCAGTAATAATATAATGGACGCACATTATAGTTTATCCATCTACCGGCTTCAAGGGACGTTATATCACTAACAGCACGAGTGTCAAAGAGATAAACATATAAACTCCAGGAACCTGAGACAAGTACTGCAACCAGGACACCTACCAATAAAGGAAATAACCTCCCTTTTGAAAATTTAAATACAACACCATAAGCAATTAAAAAGGGGAGAAGCATCGCATAAAGTGAGACCGGTCCTTTGCTTAAAAATGATAATCCAAAAAACAGTCCTGCTACAAGTGCATTTTTGAATAAATAGTTGCTTTCGGAGAAGAGTTTTATGATATATAAAATACTCACTAGCATGAAGCCGTGTGTAAAAATATCCCACTGCCCATCTCTTCCCGAAAAAATGATATGAAATGAGGTTACAGCAATGAGTCCAGCCACAAATGAAAAACGTTTTTCACCGGTTATTTTGAATGATATGAAATAAGTCATTAAGACACCAATGAGTCCCAGAATAGCTGCAGGAACCCGAAGACCAAAAAGGCTATCCAAACCAAAGACCATTCCTGAAAGAGCAGTTAACCAGGTGGGAAGTGGCGGTTTTTGGTAACGAGGCATATCATTTAGGGTAGTGAAAATCCAATTTCCTTCCTGAATCATTTCACGGGCTGTGATGAAGTTGCGCGCTTCCATAATATTGACAAATATGGCGTCAAGGTTTATAAAAAATACCAAAATACAGATTGCGAGCAACCAAAGAATCTCCTTATTGTCTTTTTTCATAGTAATGCAAATATATATTTCTTACATAAACCACAGAGCCAAAAATATGTCCTGCAAATAAAACAGGATCCTTTCTTAAAATCGCATAGAGGAGTATGAGTGTAGAACCAGTTAAACTCAATATCCAAAATCCTAGGGGCAAAGTGGATTCTTTTTTCTTTTCAGAATAGAGCCATTGGTAGATAAAACGAAAAGTAAATGTGATTTGGGCTACCGTTCCCAAAGCCAATAACCAAAACGGAATGGCTTCATTTTTAAAGAGATTTTCAAATTCAAATGTACTGGAGTAAAATGAATACATCACTACCAAAAACGGAAACACTAAAACAAACCACCTGAAATATTGATGCACTTGTTTCCATTGCCCTTGCAATTGCAGGTTTCTTATGTAAATAAAATAAGTGAGGGTTTGCCCCAGCATAATGGCAAAATCATCTCTCAAATAGCCGTAAACAAATAATAAAAAGGAGGCTAAGAGTGAAAGTTGCCAAAAGAGTGTGGGGGTGAGAACCTTTTTGTTTTTTTCTGAAATAATCCATTGAAAGAGTAGCCTTCCAGAGAAGAGCATTTGGGCAATAAACCCAATGGAATAAATCATCCAGTCACTCATGTTTTTTTGTCAATGGTGTAATTAATATACTTTTTCTTCATCCATAAATAAGCAAAACAATCCATAAGCGGTCCAAAAAGCCGGTTCCATAATCCAAATTTAGCCTCACCGGCAATACGTGGAAAATGCTTTACGGGAACCTGTTTTATTGTTCCGTTTTGAAGAAGAATCATTGCGGGTAGAAAGCGGTGCAATCCTTTAAACATAGGAATGCGCTTGGCATAATCTGTTTTAATCACTTTGAGCGGGCAACCGGTGTCGTCCATACCGTCTTTGGTAAACGTTCGTCGAATGCCATTAGCAATTCTTGAAGACATATTTTTAACAAATCGATCCTTTCGGTTTGCGCGCACTCCTGTTACTAAATCAAAATGTTCTATTTCTTTAAGGAGTAGATTGAAATCTTCAGGGGTGGTTTGCAGATCAGCATCGATATAACCAACAAGCGGCGAACTCACATAATCAAAACCTGCTTTGATGGCGGCACTCAATCCACAGTTTTTTTTGAAAGCTATAAATTGAAATTCGGGTTTGCGGGAGCAAATGTCTTCTATGTATTGCTGGCTGTTGTCTTTTGAGCCGTCATTAACAAATAAAACCGAAGTTTTTAGTGGAGCAATTTTTAGGTAATCACTAAGTTCTTGTTCCAGTCGCAACATATTATCTTCTTCATTGTAAATGGGAACAATAATCGTAAAAGCTACATTCATGCTAATTTGGTTGTGACAACAAAAGTATTTCTTTTTTTAAAACTATAGATTTTATTTACCCAAAAACTAAAAACTTCTTACCTTGTGAGCACAATTAAATTTTGTTTGTTTAATGAAAATTCTTGTTACCGGTGCAGCAGGATTTATTGGTTCACATGCGGCAGAACGACTTCACGATTTGGAACATGAAGTGATTGGTCTAGACAATTTTTCACCTTATTACAGTGAAGAATTAAAGCAAATCAATGCCGGCGAACTTCGTAAAAAAAACATTCAATTGCTGGAATGTGATTTAAGGGAACCTATTTCTTTTAAATTATTGCCCAAAGATTTTGATGTTGTGATTCATTTTGCGGCGCACCCGGGTATTTCTGAAAGTTCTACATTTGACGACTACCTCTCTAATAACATTGTGGGTACAAAAAATCTATTGGATTTTGTAGAGAGCTTTGATATACAACCTTATTTTATAAATATTGCCACTTCATCCATTTATGGTGCTAAAGCTGCTTTTGACGAGACTACTATTCCAAAACCAACTTCCCTTTATGGTGTCACCAAACTCGCAGCCGAGCAACTCGTTCTGGCAAAAGTGAGATTAAATCAGCTTCAAGGGTGTTCGCTTAGATTGTATTCAGTTTATGGACCTCGTGAGCGTCCCGATAAACTCTATACAAAACTCATATCCTGCGGATTAAAAGGAGAAGCATTTCCATTATTTCCCGGGAGTCTGGAGCATTTAAGGAGTTTTACGTATGTGCAAGATATTGTTGATGGAATTGTGAGTGTATTAGACCGTTTTGATGCCTGTAACGGCGAAATCATCAACTTGGGTACTGAAGAAGAAAACACCACTCTTACCGGAATTCAAACTGTAGAAGAAATTTTAGGTAAAGCTATTCAAATGAATCACTTAACCAGCAAAAGATCCGGTGACCAGTTGCGCACCAAAGCAGTTATAAACAAAGCCCGAAATTTATTGAATTACAACCCTCAAACTTCACTAAAAAAAGGGTTACAGCATCAGGTGGAATGGTATCAGGCTACTTTTTTGAAAAAAGACTAAATAACTTTTTTGCCGCTTCAAAGGGTGTTGTTTTATTTTTTTCAATTGCTTTTAGCAAATTTGTTAGTTCGACTTT
>JANSXN010000072.1 GCA_024742935.1 Flavobacteriaceae bacterium | reverse complement strand
TCCAGCTGAGCTACGCGACCAGAGTTTAAATAATATTGTCGGGGTGGCAGGATTCGAACCTGCGACCTCCTGCTCCCAAAGCAGGCGCGATGACCGGGCTACGCTACACCCCGAAATATTTAATTCAAAGAGAGTAAACTTTCAATAATTTATTGAAAAACAGAGTATTTTGCGGAGAGTGTGGGATTCGAACCCACGCGACAGTTACCCGTCGACAGTTTAGCAAACTGCTCCATTAACCACTCTGGCAACTCTCCTAAAATTAGAACTTATCTACCCTTAAAAGGCGGATGCAAATGTAAGCTATCAAAACTTATATCACAACAAAAATTTAAAAAAATATTTAAGCCATTTATATTGAATCAACTACCCCATAGTCCTTCTTTAAAATTAGTGTTTTATTATAAAAAACTTAAGCATATTCTCAGTTAATATCTCAAAGGCAATTTAAAACAGAACTTTTTGTTTAGATTGATAATTGCCTTTATTTTATGTAAATTTGTTTCTTTAAAAATTTAAACATCTTAAAAAATATATAATGAGTAAAAATGTAGTAATAGTATCAGCTGCAAGAACACCAATTGGTAGTTTTATGGGAGGCTTATCATCCTTTTCAGCAGCTCAACTTGGTTCATTAGCAATAAAAGGAGCGCTCAAAAAAATAAATCTTGATCCAAATCTTGTTCAAGAAGTTTTAATGGGCAATGTTGTACAGGCTGGTGTAGGTCAAGCTCCTGCTCGTCAAGCCGCTATGGGTGCCGGAATACCTAATACTGTTGGATGCACTACTGTAAACAAAGTTTGTGCCTCTGGCATGAAAGCCGTAATGCAAGCTACTCAAGCTATAAAATCCGGAGATGTAGATATCGTTGTTGCCGGTGGCATGGAGAGCATGAGTAACATTCCACATTATGCATACTTAAGACAAGGAACAAAGTTTGGTCCATCAACTATGATGGATGGTATGCAAAAAGATGGACTCGTTGATGCCTATGATAACAATGCCATGGGAGTTTGTGCAGATGAATGCGCTGTCGAATACAATTTTTCAAGAGAAGACCAGGATAAATTTGCAATTCAATCCTATGAAAGATCTGCTAAAGCCTGGAAAGAAGGAAAATTTGCTAAGGAAGTAATTCCTGTTGAAGTACCGCAAAGAAAAGGGGATCCCATAACAATTTCAGAAGATGAAGAGTTTAAAAATGTTTTTATTGACAAAATCCCCCATTTAAGACCTGCATTCACTAAAGAAGGAACTGTAACAGCTGCAAATGCTTCCACCATTAATGATGGTGCGGGAGCAGTTGTTTTAATGTCTGAAGAAAAAGCAAAAGAACTTGGTCTAAAACCTTTGGCAATCATTAAAAGTTATGCAGACGCTGCACAGGAGCCCAAGTGGTTTACCACAGCTCCTGCAAAAGCTTTGCCTCTGGCGCTAAATAAGGCAGGAGTTACTATTAATGAAATTGATTACTTTGAATTCAACGAGGCATTTTCTGTTGTTGGTCTGGCAAATATGAAAATTTTGGGTCTAAACGATTCAAATGTAAATGTGAATGGTGGAGCTGTTTCTTTAGGACACCCATTGGGTTGTAGCGGAGTGAGAATTCTTATAACACTTCTTAATGTTTTAGAACAAAACAATGCAAAACTAGGTGCTGCTGCAATATGTAATGGCGGCGGAGGAGCCTCTGCAATGGTTATTGAAAGAGTATAAATGAAACATTTATTATTAAAATCTATTGCAACTCTAAAAATCTTTCAAAAGAATGATTCGTGTGTCCTTTTTAAAACATCTAAAATTGTCACATGAGATATGGCCTTTGCAATCTAAGTCTGGTCCCGTTAAGGCTTGAAGCTAGCGATAGAAGTGAGATGGTCTCGCAGCTATTGTATGGTGAGCATTTCAAAATCATTGAAAGCAATAAAAAATGGTGCAAAATAAGGCTTGCATTTGATAACTATGAAGGTTGGATAGATTCTAAACAATTTTTAGAAATAAATTCAGAAATATATCATTTGTTAGAAGAACAGACTTCAAAAATGACTTCTGATATTATGGAGTTTATTTCAGATAGAAATGGGACATTAATTCCTGTGCCAATTGGCTCAAATCTTAATGCTTTACCGCATTTAAATCATTCATTTGATGGTAATTTTGTAAAAGGCACCAAAAAAAAACAAAATCTCATTGAAACAGCTTTGCTCTTTTTAAACTCACCTTATTTATGGGGAGGTAAAAGTGCTTTTGGGATTGATTGTAGTGGTTTTACACAGTTAGTCTATAAATTAAATGGGGTTAGCTTATTAAGAGATGCTAAAGATCAGGCAACTCAAGGTGAAACCCTTAGTTTTATAGAAGAAAGTGAGCCGGGTGATCTTGCATTTTTTGACAATAGTGAAGGCGTCATAACTCATGTTGGTATTATAATGAATGATAATTATATCATTCATGCCCACGGAAAAGTTAGAATTGACTTTTTAGACCATAGCGGAATTTTTAACATTGAATTAAAAAAACACAGTCATAAACTTAGAGTTATTAAAAAAATTATTCATCAATAGCCAAAGCCATTGAAAATTTCATGAAATTATGAAAAACTTCTATTTTGTTTTAATTACCGCACTTTCATTAGTTCCTATTTTACAATCTCAAAACAATAATACAGAACCAATCTATGACTATTTAGTTTGGCAAGATGAGTTTGAGGAAAATGGTTTACCAAATTTTGAAAAATGGCATCATCAAACTTTATTACCCAATGGCAACTCTTGGTACAATGGGGAAATCCAGCATTATACAAATAGAATTGAAAACACCAATATTGAGAACGGGGTTTTAAACATTACTGCAATCAAAGAAGCTTATACAGATCAAGGTGTTACGAAACAATACACATCTGCCCGTCTTAATTCAAAATTTGCATTTACTTACGGACGGGTCGAAGTGAGAGCTAAACTGCCCACAGGTATAGGAACCTGGCCTGCGTTATGGACACTTGGAAAAAACATTATTGAGCCGGGTGCATACTGGGATTTAGAAGGATTTGGAACGCAATATTGGCCTGCTTGTGGTGAAATCGATATTATGGAGCATTGGGGTGCAAATCAAAATTTTGTTCAAAGTGCTATTCACACACCATCAAGTTATGGAGGCACAATAAATCACGGAGGTCAATTCATACAAACTGCTTCTTCAGATTTTCATATATATACTCTGGAATGGTTTCCTGATAAAATGGTTTTTTCTGTTGATGATGTTGTTCATTATCAATATGAACCAGAGATATTTAATTCAGATACTTGGCCATTCAATCAAGAGCAATATATTTTACTCAATTTTGCGATTCTTCCTTCAATTGACCCAAATTTTACTTCAGATTCTTTGGAAATAGATTATGTAAGAGTTTATCAAGAAGCTCCTTTAAGCAGTAATGATGAACAAAAAAATCCGCAAATTTATTTAACCCCAAATCCAATAGCATCCTCTGCCACTTTTGAAATTATGAATGATGATGTTGGTGGAATTCTCTCAATTTTCTCAATTCAAGGAGAATTTATAGAAGAGTTTTCAATATTATCATCAAAATCTACAATTGATTTTTCTAGTTATGTAAAGGGCATTTATATAGCAAACTATATACACGACAATAAAAATCAAGTAATTAAATTAGTAAAAAAGTAAACGTTTAAAATCACTAATAAAATTCTTCTTAAAAAAAAAGGGTTCGTGTTTTAAACGAACCCTTTACATATATAAAGTTGAAAGAACTTACTTTTTATTCTTCATTTGCCTCTATTCTTGATTTCATTTCTTTGTACTTCGCATCTTCTCCAAGAATTGAATAAATATTCATCAAAGTTCTTAAAATGTTTGCATCATTAGGTCTCGCTTTTAAGGCACTTTCTAGATAAGGAACCGCTTCATTATACATATTATTTCTTTGACTAATCAATTCGTCATATCGTTTATTATCTTTTGCAGAAGTTCCCAAGGAATTCATTTCTTCAATGAGAGCTTGTTCTTGATCTAGTATTAATACCGCCATATTCACCTGAGCGTTTACATAATTAGGATCTAATTCTAGAGCTCTTTTATAATAGTTTATTGCATTTTCATTATCCCCAATTTCAGAAGCACTTACTCCAAGATTATAAAATAACTCAGGATTGTCAGGGTCAGAAGCTACAACTTGTTGCATAAGTTCATTGTATTTCTTCATATCATTCATTTGAAGTGCAATGTTGGCTTCAGCCTTAATTAATGATACATCATTTGGGTCGTCTTTTCTGGCATTTGAAATCAATTCTTTTGCTTCTTCAATTTTTCCATTTTCAACATATAGAACTCCTAAATCTCTCAATATAACTGGTCTTCTGGATTCTGACATTCTTTCTTGAGGTCTTACATAGTCCCCAGACATCATATAAAGGTTTTGTTCTTCTTTATCTGCAAACGTATCAACTTCTCCTGTTTCTTTATGAGTAGCAACATATTCCTTTTCAATACCTGTATAGCCAAGATTTAGTAAATTTTCATAATAATTCATAGCTAGTACATATTCTTGTGCATTCATTGCATTTGTTGCTGCAAAATAAAGATAAGCCGTATCAACTTTACTTATTGTATAGCTTGCATAGAGTTTTTTTGAAGCATCACTATACTTTTGAGCGTTTTGATCCTGAATGGCAGAATTTACTAATCTTACCAATAGGGCTTGAATTTCATCTTCTGCTTCTTTTGTATATTTTTGCTTACCTGTGGATTCAATCTCTGAAACCTTTTTAAATGCATCAACAGATGTCATTAAGTCTTCTTGCTTATTACCGGCAGCTCCTAAATATGCTTGACCCTTGTAGAGATAAAACTCTGCTTTTTGGTCATTATCTGCACTATTTATTTGATTTTCAATAGATGCCAAAATTTTCTTTGCTTGTTCAAAGGAACCATTTTTGATTTCTTTAGAGGCATCTCGCAATTCCTTTTTTTGTGAATATGACATTACTGTTAATAAAAGAGCAGTAATTATCAAAATTGTTTTTTTCATTGTTTTAAAGTTTAATTATTCTTTATTATTGTTTAAATCAATATCTGTTCCACTTTCATTTATATCACCATTTTCTAATTCTACATCATCTTTTAAGGTTTTAGCAACTGCCGCAATAGCATCATCTTCTCTTACTTTTATTAGCCGAACTCCTTGAGTAGCTCTACCCATAACTCTGAGGTCATCAACAGACATTCTAATAGCGATACCCGATTTATTTATAATCATCAAATCATCAGTATCAAGAACACTCTTTATAGCCACTAAATTACCGGTTTTTTCTGTAATAGAAATGGTTTTAACACCTTTTCCTCCCCTGTTAGTGATTCTGTAAATGGCTTCACCATCTTCAGGGTCATCAATATAAGTGCGTTTGCCATATCCATTTTCAGAAACAACAAGAACCGTTTCTTCTCTTGGGTTATCAATGGCAATCATTCCTATTACTTCATCTTGCTCATTTGCCAGGGTAATCCCTCTAACTCCTGAAGCATTTCTGCCCATAGGCCTGGTCTTTTCTTCTTCAAACCGAACAGCTTTACCAGACTTTACTGCAAGCATTATCTGGCTGTCACCGGTAGTTAATTTTGCTTCTAAAAGCTCATCTTCATCTCTAATCGTAATTGCGTTAATACCATTTGTTCTGGGTCTTGAATATTGTTCCAGGGGTGTTTTCTTAACCTGACCCTTTTTAGTAGCCATTATAACAAAGTGGTTATTGATATAATCTTCATCCTTAAGGTCTTGAACACAGATAAATGCCTTAACCTTGTCATCTTGCTCTATGTTTATCAAGTTTTGAATGGCTCTTCCTTTTGAAGTTCTTGAGCCTTCAGGAATTTCAAAGACACGCATCCAGAAACATTTTCCTTTTTGAGTAAAGAACAACATATATTGGTGATTAGTGCCCACAAACAAATGTTCTAAAAAGTCTTCATTTCTCGTTGCAGAAGCTTTTTGCCCCACTCCACCCCTATTCTGTGTTTTGTATTCATTAAGTGGAGTTCGTTTAATGTAACCAGCATGTGAAATTGTGATTACTACTTTTTCATCGGCAATAAGATCTGTTATTGAAACATCTCCACCGGCATATTCAATTTTGGATCTACGTTCATCTCCATATTTACCTTTAATTTCCAGTAATTCTTCTTTAATAATCTCCATTCTCTTTTCTACACTGGCAAGTATGTCTTTATAGTTTTGAATGGTTTTCATCAATTCTTCATATTCACTGCGCAGCTTATCTTGCTCAAGACCTGTCAATTGTCGCAATCTCATCTCAACGATTGCTTTTGCCTGAATTTCAGTTAATTCAAAAGCATCAACCAGTTTTTGACGGGCTTCATCTGCGTTTGATGAAGCTCTAATCAATCTGATAACTTCATCAATATTGTCTGAAGCAATTATTAAACCTTCCAGTATGTGAGCTCTTTCTTCTGCTTTTCGAAGTAAATATTCTGTTCTTCTTACGACAACTTCGTGACGATGTTCTACAAAATACTGAATTAACTGCTTCAAATTAAGCATTTGAGGCCTTCCCTTTACAAGTGCAATGTTATTTACACTAAAAGAAGATTGAAGTGATGTGTACTTGTAGAGTGTGTTTAAAACTATATTGGGAACGGCATCTCTTTTAAGAATATAAACGATGCGCATTCCGTTTCTATCAGATTCATCGCGTATATTTGAAATTCCCTCAATTTTCTTTTCATTCACCAAGTCTGCCGTTTTTTTAATCATATCGGCTTTATTAACTTGATAGGGTATTTCAGTAACTATTATGCACTCTTTGCCTTTAACCTCTTCTATAGTAGCTTTTGCTCGCATCACCACACGCCCTCTTCCGGTTTCAAAAGCTTCTTTTACACCTTCATAACCATAAATAATTCCACCTGTGGGAAAATCAGGCGCCTTTATATGTGTCATCAACTCTGCTATGTCAATATCGTTGTTTTCGATATAGGCAACTGTACCATCAATGACTTCAGTCAGGTTATGCGGAGGCATATTTGTTGCCATTCCAACAGCTATACCCGAAGCACCATTTATCAACAAACCGGGGACACGTGTTGGTAGAACAGTGGGTTCTTCCAAGGTGTCATCAAAATTTAACTGAAAATCAACGGTTTCTTTGTCAATATCTGCCAGCATGTCTTCAGAAATCTTCTGCATTCTGGCTTCTGTATAACGCATTGCAGCCGGGCTATCTCCATCTATTGACCCAAAGTTTCCTTGTCCATCAACAAGCATATAACGTAAACTCCACTCTTGCGCCATACGCACCATTGCGTCATATACAGAAGTGTCACCATGTGGGTGGTACTTACCTAATACTTCACCCACAATTCTGGCTGATTTTTTGTGGGCAGTATTTGATCTAACGCCCAGCTCGTGCATACCAAATAATACACGTCTGTGAACAGGTTTCATACCGTCTCTAACATCAGGAAGTGCACGTGACACAATGACCGACATAGAGTAATCTATGTAAGCTGATTTCATTTCCTCCTCAATGTTGATAGGAATCAATTTTTCACCTTCATTCATATGTTTTATTTTTTATTTTTAATTAGCAAATTGTAGAGGGCAATATACAGCTTTTAAGGCTTTTTTTAATACTAATCAAGGTGTGTTTTACACTATTTTATTAACAAAAAGCACCCCGAAAACAGTTAATAAATAGCCATTAAATAATTTTTATTTTGGAAAGTTTTTTTGTCTTTTTACTACAACTGGTTTAAGTAGGAATAGTTTTTGTACATTACTTGCTTATTTCGTAAATTTATACTCAAAGAAAATACTATGGATGATAATTTTTCCCCAAGAGTTAAAGATGTAATTGCTTACAGTAAAGAAGAAGCATTGCGGCTGGGACACGACTTCATTGGCACTGAGCACCTGATGTTGGGATTGCTTCGCGATGGAAATGGAAAAGCAATAAACATACTTAACGCCCTCGATATAGACTTAAATCAACTTAGAAGAAAAGTTGAAATATTAAGCCCTGCAAATCCAAATACTGCAACTCTGGCAAATGATAAAAAGAATTTACATCTTACAAGACAAGCAGAACGAGCACTTAAAACTACTTTTTTGGAAGCAAAACTATTCCAAAGTTCTTCAATAAATACAGCACATCTTTTATTGTGTATTCTGAGGAATGAAAATGACCCAACAACAAAATTGCTCAACAAATTAAAATTAGACTACGATAGCGTGAAAGACCAATTTAAATTTATGATTGCAAATGATGAAAATTCTTTCCAATCACCCACATCAGAATCGTTTCCTAATGATGATGATGAAGCAGGTACATCAAATGAGGGCTCAAAGGATACCCCATTTGGCACATCTGGTAATGCAAAACAAAATAAAAAATCAAAAACCCCAGTATTAGATAATTTTGGACGTGATTTAACCGCCCTGGCAGATGAAGGAAAACTCGATCCCGTTGTTGGCCGTGAAAAAGAAATTCAAAGAGTCTCACAAATCCTAAGCAGAAGAAAGAAAAACAACCCGCTGCTTATAGGTGAACCCGGTGTGGGTAAATCTGCTATAGCTGAAGGTCTCGCATTGCGCATCATTCAAAGAAAAGTTTCAAGGATTCTTTTTGACAAACGCGTCGTGACTCTCGATCTCGCAAGCCTAGTTGCAGGAACCAAATACCGTGGACAATTTGAAGAGCGTATGAAAGCCGTAATGAATGAACTCGAAAAAAATGACGACATCATTCTTTTTATTGATGAAATTCATACGATAGTTGGTGCTGGTGGTGCAACCGGATCGCTTGATGCCTCTAATATGTTTAAACCTGCCCTCGCTCGTGGCGAAATACAATGTATTGGCGCAACAACGCTCGATGAATACAGACAGTACATAGAAAAAGACGGCGCTCTTGAAAGACGCTTCCAAAAGGTTATTATTGAACCCACAAGTGTTGAAGAAACCATTGAAATCTTAAATAACATTAAAGATAAATATGAATCTCATCACAATGTGACTTACACAGATGAAGCAATAAATGCCTGCGTAGTATTGACAAATAGATATATGACAGACCGCTTCCTTCCGGATAAAGCCATTGACGCTTTGGATGAAGCAGGCTCCAGAGTACACATTACAAACATCAACGTGCCCGATAAAATTGTTGAAATTGAAGCACAACTGGAAGAAGTAAGAGAACAAAAAAATTCTGTTGTCAAAAAACAGAAATATGAAGAAGCTGCCAAACTGAGGGATGATGAGAAAAAACTCGAAAAAGAATTGGCGATAGCTCAGGAAGAATGGGAGAATGAATCAAAACTCCACAGAGAAACTGTAACCGAAGAAAATGTAGCTGAGGTTGTTTCTATGATTACCGGGGTGCCAGTTAACAGAATTGCACAGACTGAAATTAAAAAACTATCAGAGTTACCTAAACAAATTAAAGGGAAAGTTATAGGCCAAGATGAGGCAGTTAATAAAGTTGTAAAGGCCATTCAGAGAAATCGTGCCGGGTTAAAAGATCCAAACAAGCCCATAGGTTCCTTTATCTTTTTAGGACAAACAGGAGTTGGAAAAACTCAACTAGCAAAAGTATTGGCTCGAGACCTTTTTGATTCAGAAAATGCATTGATTCGCATTGATATGAGTGAATATATGGAGAAATTTTCCATATCAAGACTTGTTGGTGCGCCTCCGGGGTATGTGGGCTATGAAGAAGGTGGCCAACTCACAGAAAAAATAAGACGCAAGCCTTATGCAGTGGTATTGCTAGACGAAATTGAAAAAGCACACCCTGATGTTTTTAATATGTTACTTCAAGTTCTTGACGACGGCTATTTAACAGATAGCCTTGGTCGAAAAATAGACTTTAGAAACACAATTATCATTATGACATCAAATATTGGTGCAAGAAAACTAAAAGATTTTGGTCAAGGAGTTGGTTTTGGTACTGCTGCAAAAACAAGTCAGGCTGATGATAATGCAAAAAGCATTATTCAGAATGCACTAAAAAAAGCGTTTGCCCCTGAGTTTTTAAATCGGGTTGATGATGTCGTTGTTTTTAATGCTTTAGAAAAAGAAGATATCAATAAAATCATAGACATAGAATTATCAAAACTTTTCCTTAGAATAAAAGATTTAGGGTATTCCCTCTCACTTACCAAAAGTGCTAAAGACTATATTGCAGACAAAGGTTTTGACAAAGAATACGGGGCCAGACCTTTAAATAGAGCCATACAAAAATACATTGAAGATGCGCTTGCAGAAGAAATAATTACTTCTAAACTAGTTGAAGGCGACCTTATAACAATGGACTTGGACAAAAAGACAAACGAATTGGTAATCAAAATCGAAAAAGAGAAAAAGACAACTGAATCCTAATGACTTGTAGAAAGAAAATCAAAATCAAGTATGCGTGCAGCTTTAAAATATGATTTTTGTGATTTTTCAATTTTTGAAAATTTCATAATTGCAGTTATGCACGAGGGAGTCACAGTTCTACCCAAACACAATTCTATTTTAATAGACCTTGTTGAAAAATACTTTAAAAACAGGTCTTTTGCATACATAACAAATAGAATAAATTCTTATTCTGTTGACCCAAAAGTTTTTGAAGAAACTTCAAAAATTAAAAACTTAGTTGCTTTTGCTGTCGTTTCTCAATCTGATGTAAGAATTGCGAACGCTTCATTTGAAAAACAGTTCTTGTCTAAACCTCATAAAAGTTTTACAAAACTTATTGATGCAATAGCCTGGTGTGAACAACTTGTTGAAGAATCAAAAAATAAATCCTAATGAAACAAAAAATCAGTATCAATGCGAAAACTTTTCAAAAAAGAAACACTCGCTTTGATATCGATTGCAAGTACTCTGTCCTCTTCTACAAACTTTACTTCTTTTCGATAAGTCTCCAGAAATGTCTCTAGAAATTGAGAGGTTTTTTTGGGTGCTCTAAAATGAATTGCTTGCGAGGCATTAAAGAGTTCTATAGACAATATTGTTTCCACATTATTTAGAATACGTAAACATTTTGTGGCAGCATTAGCCCCCATACTCACGTGATCCTCTTGTCCGTTTGAAGAAACAATTGAATCAACACTTGCCGGAGAAGCAAGTTGTTTGTTTTGGCTCACAATAGAGGCTGCAGTATATTGAGGAATCATAAAACCAGAATTTAACCCGGGGTTTTTTACCAAAAAATGTGGTAAATCCCTACTGCCGGAAATCAACTGGTAGGTACGCCTTTCAGATATACTGCCTAATTCAGATATTGCAATCCCAAGAAAATCTAATGCCAAGGCAAGGGGTTGTCCGTGAAAATTTCCCCCGGATATTATTTTATCCTCCTCAATAAAAATATTAGGATTGTCTGTAACCGAATTAATTTCTGTTTTAAACGTTTTTCTTACAAATTCCAGAGTGTCTTTTGTAGCACCGTGTACTTGTGGAATGCACCTAAAAGAATAAGGATCCTGGACATTTTGCTTTTCGTTCAGACTTATTTCACTTCCATTAAGAAAATTCCGAATGTTTTCTGCAGTTTTAATTTGGCCACTATGTGGGCGCACTTCGTGCACCAGTGAATCAAATGGAGAGAGATTACAATCAAATGCATCGATAGAGATTGAACCAATTAGATCTGCCAAATAGGATAACTTAAAAGCTTTTATTAATATAAAAATGCCATAAGCACTCATGAACTGTGTGCCATTTAATAGAGCTAGACCCTCTTTCGCTTGAAGCAAAATGGGCTCCCAACTATACTTTGTTAAAATATTTTTTGTTGAAACAATTTCATCTTGATCATAAACCTCCCCCAAGCCAAGTAGTGGTAATGACAAATGAGCCAAAGGTGCCAAATCACCTGATGCACCCAAACTTCCTTGAGTATAAATTACAGGTAAAATATTTTGATTGTAGAATTCAATAAGTCGTTCTACAGTTTGCAATTGAACGCCACTGTTTCCATAACTTAATGATTGAACTTTTAAAAGTATCATTAACTTTATAATCTCCTTTGGAACAAGTTCTCCCGTACCACATGCGTGTGATTTTACAAGATTACTTTGAAGATTTGTTAAATCAGATTTTGAAATTTTGATATTACAAAGCGATCCAAATCCTGTATTTATTCCATAAACAGGAGACTCATCATTTTGTATTTTTTTATCAAGATAATCTCTGGATTTTTTAATATTTAATACCGCTTCATCTGAAAGAGCCAGAAGTTTATTATTGTCAACAATATCGATAACAGTTTTTAAGTCAAGTATTTGACTGCTTATATAATGAAAGTTGGACATTATAAGAGTACATTATTTATTGGTGTCGCAAATGTAAAAATTATAAGATAAAATTTACCTTTTTTTAATTAAAGTTATTAAGAAGCAATCTTTCTTGTT
>JANSXN010000057.1 GCA_024742935.1 Flavobacteriaceae bacterium | reverse complement strand
TTGGATCTACATTGTTGATCGCGTTGAGCTCCGTACCGTGATAGGTTACCGTTAAATCAGGATCGCCCAAAGTAATATCATCGTCGGCATCGCTTAAAGTGAATAACCCAAAGCCGTTGTTGTCGTCGTCACATAAAATTAAAGGAGAGGGGGTGGGGTTTACAGGAAAGGGAAGGTCAAACTCAACAAAGATTTCGCCTTGAGACTCACATACCCCGGCAAAGTTAACTGTTACTCTGTAATTTCCGGTATCGGTGACATTTAGTATGGAAGATTCTTCAGAGGGAACAAAAGGAACAAAAATCCCTGAACCTAGAGGATCTTCATATTCCCAAAAATAGGTTGTACCGGGGGGAGGATTTTCTACTTGAGAATCAATAGTATAAGTCTCTCCGTCACATCTTGCATTACCGTTTGCAATTGTCAAATCAATTCCTAAATCAATGCTTCCAATATTAAAGCTACCAGCTCTAAAAAAAACAGCAGAATCAAATGCTGAATCGCCTCTATCTGCAATTACCATTTTTAGTTCATAAGTTTCCCCTGGTATTAATGTAGCTTGGGCTGTTAATGGCTGGGTATAACCATCAAATTGGATTTCATTCATGTTATTTCCTGCCCAATTGCTTACATAAAGTTCAGGAAAAAAATTGACTCCAGGAATTTCAGGTCCACAAGTAAAGTAATCCGCATGGATTGAAAGGGTACTAACAGGAACATTCATTGAGCCGGGTACTGCGGCAATGTTTGTTCCACCATAAGGTGTCCCAGAATCATCTGGAATACCAGGCCCTCTTAGTAAAAAAGCAAAGCCATCCCTGAATTGTGAATCACATTCAAAATCATCCTCATATTCTTCAGATGCAAAAATAAAATCAAAAGAAATATCAGCTATAACAGGTACGAATGTAAATTGAAAAACAGTAGCATTATTTGTGGGCTGATTATCCCCACTTTGATTATCCAAAATTATTTTTAAATCATCATCCCCAGGCCAACCAAATCCTCCACCAGAAGTACCAGAGGCGTTATTAGGCCCTTCTGCATCAACTGCTAAACCTGAAGATAAAATAATCCCTTCATTAAAAGGAAATGAAGTGCCTGTGGCATCAAAATAACCCCAACTTCTTTCGCTGAGGTTTCCAACCCCAGTTGGATTCTCTTGTAAAAATATAAATTCAACTTCTGTACAATCTCCACCACCAATAAGTACATTGGAAACTAACTCAGCAGCAGTAAATGAAGTCTCTGGAGCTCCGGGATCATTTACTACAATTGATTGAGTATTTCCTATATAAAAACATAAAAGAATTATATTAAGAAGTAATTGTTTTTTCATATAGATACTCTTTGTAGGTTTTGAATGATTTAAGGCATCAAAAAATGTTAAGTTGCCAAATATATTGAATTGCTCCCTTTTTATTTTATAAATTTGCAAAAAAATAGCTACTATGCCCACTTTTAACATAATAATCGAGCCTACTTCAAACAAGGAGATAAAAAAATTTGTTGCCAATCAATTCCTTACACGCTCAAGGAGTTATGAGTTTAAGAACATTGACGAGGCAAAACCCAGCCCTTTGGCACAGGAACTTTTTTATCTTCCATTTGTTAAAACGGTTTATATTGCTCAAAATTTTATTGCTGTTGAAAAATTTTCTATTCTTGAATGGGTAGATGTTGAAAATGAGTTAGCAGAACAAATCCAAAATTATCTAAATTCGGGCAAAGAAATTGTTGAGGAAATTGATTCTCCTAAAAAAATCCCGGTAACTGTTTATGCAGAAAGTACTCCAAATCCTGGTGTTTTAAAGTTTGTTGCCAATAAGCCTTTGGTGGATGGGACTTTTGAATTCAAAAATATTGATGAGGCTAAAAATGCTCCATTGGCACAAGCCCTATTCCATTTTTCTTTTATTAAAGAAGTTTTTATTAGTGCTAATTATGTTTCTGTTACAAAATTTGAAATTGTTGAGTGGCAAGAAGTAAGTCTTGAACTTAGAGAATTCATAAGAACTTTTATTGAAGAAGGAAAACAAATCCTTAGTGATGCGATTCTTTCTGAAACAAAGGAGGTTTCAGCTTCAGAAAAAAAAGGAACCATACCCCTTGATGATTTTTCTCAAAAAATAGTTGAGATTTTAAATGAGTATGTAAAACCTGCTGTTGCAAGTGACGGCGGCAATATTGCTTTTCAGTCATTTGACAAAGAAAGTAAAACCGTAAAGGTTATACTTCAAGGTGCCTGCAGTGGTTGTCCTTCTTCAACAATCACCTTAAAAAATGGAATTGAAACTATGCTTAAGGACATGCTTAACGATGATGGACTAAGAGTAGAAGCATTAAATGGTTAAGGGTTTTAAATAATTGTATTGATAACTTTATTAGGTATAAATTTTTCTGTACCTTTAAGACACTATTAATTATTTAAAATAAACGATTATGTCTGTATTAAAAGTTATCGAAGTATTGTCAAACTCTGAAAAAAGTTGGGAAGATGCCGCCCAAAAAGCTGTGTCTCACGCCGCAAAATCTTTATCAAATATTCGTTCTGTTTATATCAATGAGCAAAGTGCTGTGGTTGAAAACAATAAAATCAAGGAATACCGTGTGAATGCAAAAATCACTTTTGAAGTAAATTAATTTAGTTTTCAAACTTTTTATTTCAAGCAATACCAGCTCGCCAAAAGAGTGTGTATTGCTTTTTTCGTTTTAAAAACCTCTTTATGTCAAAAAAAAATAGAAACGAACTTGCTTTAGAAAGCAGCCCCTATTTGCTTCAACATGCAGAAAATCCAGTAAATTGGAGGGCTTGGGGTGATGCTGTTTTCGCTACAGCGAAAAATGAAAATAAATTACTCTTAATAAGTATTGGATACTCTACCTGCCATTGGTGTCATGTGATGGAAAAAGAGTGTTTCGAAAATGAAGAAGTGGCTCAGGTAATGAATGACCATTTCATCAACATTAAAGTAGATCGTGAGGAAAGACCCGATGTTGACCAGGTCTATATGAATGCATTGCAATTAATGACAGGAAGTGGTGGCTGGCCACTCAATATTGTCGCTCTGCCTGATGGAAGACCGGTGTGGGGAGCCACATACCTCAACAAAGACCAATGGATTGATGTTTTATTGCAACTACAAAGACTTTATAATAATCAAGTTGAAACCCTTGTCGAGTATGCTGATAAACTTGAAAAAGGCATCAAATCTATGGATCTTGTTAGTTTAAATAAGGATAACTCTATTGAAAGTTTTAATTTTCACGAAACAATTCAATTTTGGGCCCGGCAATTTGACCAAGAGAATGGTGGAACCAAAGGTGCACCAAAGTTTATGATGCCCAATAATTATCATTTTCTCTTGAGATATGGATTTCAAATAAATAACAAAGAATTACTGGATTTTGTGCATCTTACTCTAAACAAAATGGCCTTTGGTGGTATTTTTGACCACATCAATGGTGGGTTTTCAAGATATTCAGTTGACGAAAAGTGGCACATTCCTCATTTTGAAAAAATGCTGTATGATAATGCACAACTCGTAAGCTTGTATTGTGATGCCTATTTAGAATCTAAAAAACCTCTTTATAAAGAGGTAGTTTATGAAACGCTGGGTTTTGTCAATCGCGAACTCACTGATTTATCCGGCGGATTTTACAGTGCGCTTGATGCTGATAGTTTAAATGAATATGGTATCCTTGAAGAAGGGGCTTATTATGTTTTCACGAAAGAGGAACTGCTGGATCAAATGGGTGATGAATTTCCACTATTTGCAGATTATTATAATATTAATGACTTTGGTAAATGGGAGAAAAACAACTATGTGCTCATCAGAAATAAAGAGGATGCTATTTTTTGCTCTGAACATGAAGTTTCTATAGATACTCTATCGGAAAAGAAAAAACACTGGAAATCCCAATTACAATCCCACCGAAAAATAAAAGCCAGACCCAGACTCGACTACAAAATTCTCACCTCTTGGAATGGGTTAATGATTAAAGCCTATGCAGATGGATATCGTGTGTTTAAAGACCCTACTTTTTTAGAAGCTGCATTGAAATGTGGGTTATTTGTTTCAGAAACCCTTATAAAGCAAAACGGGTGTTTGTATCGCTGTTTTACAGAAGGCAAAGCCAGCATTGAAGGATTTCTTGATGATTATGCGTTTATAATAGAAGGTTTTATTTCACTTTATGAAATCACTTTTGACCAAAAATGGATTACTCTCTCTAATAAATTGATTAATTATTGTTTTGAAAATTTTTATGATAAAAACACGTCGATGTTTTATTATACCTCAAAAACCTCCCAAAAGCTCATTTCAAAAACTACCGAATTCAGGGATAATGTGTTACCTTCATCAAATTCTGTAATGGCAAAAAACCTTTTTTGGCTAGGTACATTTTACTCTAATGAAGAATATTTAAAAACGGCTCACCAAATGCTATTGAATGTACTCCCTGAAGTTGAAAACTACCCTCCCGGTTTTTCAAACTGGCTGGATTTAAGTCTAAATTTTTCCAATCCCTTTTATGAAATTGTGATTTGCGGAGATGATGCGATAAAGCAGTCACAAGAATTGAACACCTTTTATATACCAAATAAACTGCTTACAGGTACAACAAAAGAAAGTGAAATGCCATTACATTCTAAAAGATTTGTAAAAGATAAAACGCTTTTCTATGTTTGTGAAAAAGGCCGTTGTGGTTTGCCCTACATAAATTTAAAAGATGCTACACAAAGCATAAATTTTTATTAAAGTAAATTACAAGTCAAAATATATTATCTATTTTATCTTTTTAATCCACATAATATTATTAAAAATTAATATGAAAAATACATTTAATTTTGTTTTAGCTATATTATTAACATCAATAAGTTTTGGTCAAATAAATGAGTCTGCATACTCCAAAATGCTTGACGCATCAATAACTGCAGATCAATATTTTGAGCTCTATGGTATCTCTGATGAAGATTTAAAGAACATTGTGGGTTCACCTTATGATGTTACACGTTTTCAACTTGGAAATATTTACAAAAATGACAAGATAGTTGCCCCAAATATCCCTATGCGTTATAACATTTTTTCAGACGAAATTGAAATTAACACCTCACAAGTTTCTCAAAAAGAAAACATCAACAATTTATCAAAATCTCCTGATGTTTTTGTTTCAATTGCAAATGAAGTTTATGTTTTCATAGAGAACATTGCTAAAAAAGAAGAAAGTGGCTATTTTAAAGTTATCGTTGAAGGAAGTCATTTTGACCTTTATAAGAAATCTACAGTGACTTATATTAAAAAAAGATTTGCAGAAACAAATTATCAACAAGACCAGCCAGCCCGTTTTAATAGAGAAGACACATTTTTTCTCATAAATAAACAAGGTGATTTCTTTGAAATTCCAACTAAGAAAAAGAGTTTTTTGACCATTTTCAAACAGCATAATAAAGAGATTCAGTCTTTTATAAAAGACAATAAATTGGATATAAAAAATGAAAATCACTTGGCAAAAATCATCAAATATTTCAATACACTTATTTGATTCACAATGATTCAGGAATAGAATTATTTCTACTAAATATTTAAAAATAAATCACAAATGGAACTTTTAAAAGAATACGCTGCCGTTTTTAGCGAAAAATTTATGGAATATCTTCCAAGCCTCATTACTGCATTAATAATTCTTTTGGTGGGTTTATGGGTTATTAAACTCATCATTAAAATGTTGAAGAAAGTATTATTAAAAAGAGAAGTAGAAGTTTCACTTCAAAAATTTTTACTCAATTTAATAAATTGGGTTTTGAAGTTTGTTCTGTTTGTTATTGTATTTTCTCAAATGGGTATTGAAACCACCTCACTAATTGCGATGCTTGGTGCAGCAGGACTTGCTGTGGGTCTTGCACTTCAGGGCTCCCTTTCAAATTTTGCGGGAGGTGTTTTAATCATTTTATTCAAACCGTTTAAAATAGGTGACTTCATTGAAGCTCAAGGCGAAAGCGGGACAGTTAAAGAAATCACCATCTTTTACACTAATCTTCTAACGGTAAACAATCAATTGGTAATTTTACCAAATGGAAAACTATCCAATGAAAACATAAAAAATTACACATCTGAAGGTAAGAGAAGAGATGTTATTTCTTTTGGAATTTCATATAATAGCGATATTAAGAAAGCCAAAGATATATTAGTTGAGTTAATGAAAGAGCAGGAAGATATTCTTAAAGACCCTGAGCCGGTTGTTTTTGTTGCAGAACTTGCAGACAGCTCTGTAAATCTTTCTGCAAGATTTTGGGCACTTAACGAACACTTTTGGCCGTGTCACTTTTACACTATTGAGGAAGCTAAAACAAGATTGGAAAATGCCGGAATTGTTATTCCGTTCCCACAAAGAGATGTACATTTATTTAAGGAGAATATATGATTATAATTTGAAAGTAATATTTAAGTTTTATTATACTCTATAATATTCCAAATTATTCTTTCTTTGATTTTTTGAGTTGCTCAATAAAAAAGGAAGGTTGAATTCCAGTATATTTAAAAAATGCCGTCGAAAATGATTGGGCATTATTAAAACCCATTTCCTCAGCCAACGCCTTGATGGTATATTTTCTCAGTCTTGACTCTTTGTCTAATTGCTCTAAGCAATGTTCAATTCGTAAATCATTGATATAGTTTGAAAAGTTTTTATCTTTTTTGAGATTTACTACTTTAGAAAGATAAGAGGAGTTTGTTTGAAATTGCTTTGATACTTCGTTAAGCGAGACCTCATTTGCTAAAAACTCTTTTTTTGACTCAAACAAATCTAACTTTTTTAATAAATCTTCTACAACTTCAATTGAAATATTAGGTTGAGGGTTTTCTTCATCAGAGGAAATAGACTCCTTAAAGTTCTTTGCAATTAATTTATCAAAACGCTTTTTATATTTTCGTTGCTTAACCATATAATAGACAGAAATGAATAAGCCAATTAACAAAATGCTTATAATGATTATAGTGTCTCTTTTATTTTGGACTTCTTGATTTTTTAACTTTTCAATCTCCAATTGTTTTTCTTCAATTAGCAAAGGAATTTCAAAATGTTCCCGTGTCGTGTTCTCTACATAATCTGAAATATCATTGTGAGCAGTGAGAGTCTTTAGAAACTTATTTAAATAATCAAACTGCCTCACTCTGTCCCCTGTTTCCAAAAAATAATTGTTTATAGTTCCGTAAATTTCTTTAGTCTCCGGCACAATTTCCTTTTGTCCAGATATTAATGAATCGAATCTCATATAATAGGGCAAAGCTGTATTTATATCCATTGTTTGTTCATAGAACTTTCCTGTATAATAATTTATTAGTGCTTCATAATAATTTGATGGCACCATCTCGACTACTTTATTTAGGCTATCAAAAGCTTGTTCATATTTCTCATTTTGAAAATAAGCAATTCCAGAATTCCATAAAAAGTCCTGATAGAAGAAAGTTTGATGAATATTTTTATGGTCTGAAAAAACCTGCTCAATCAATTCTAGAGCATTGGTTGGGTTATTTGTTTTGAGATGCACATTTGATTTTCCTAAATCAAGAATTAAATCCAAATTTTGAGGTAATTTTTCATTTAGGTCTTTACTATATGAATTTATCTTTTCATATATTTTTAAACTTGTCTCAGCATTTCCCCAATACATATTGATTTGAGCCACAAGTAACAATGAGTTTACTTCTTGAATAACATTTTCTTCTTCTTTAGCAAGCTTGTAAGCCATAAAAGCTGTCTTTAACGACTTCTTAAATTCAAACGCATCCAGATATTTTGCTGCTTCGTCTATATATTCAATAATTTCACTTTCATTAACACTTAATTCCGTGACTTGTTCTTCTTTTACGGCCTTTGATAATATTGATTCATCCTGATTTGAGTATTTATTAACTTGTAAAAGTGTAGCGCTTGGAATTATTATGACTTTGGTTTTTTTATCAAAATCACTTGTAGATGATGTTAAAGCAGAGACATTCCTTAAATCACTAAAAATTATTAAAATAAAAAAGAAAGAAAAAAGGAGTCGAAAGAAAATCATGGTTGCTTATTAACAATAGTTATCAAAATTCTAAGCAAATTACTAAATATTAAAAAGCATTCATACTTAATTTAGCTACAAAGTAATTTATTTGATTATTATTAAAGTATACATCTCTATTTGTGCTACTTACATCGTCTTAAACTTCTTTAAATTTATAAAAACAAATAACCATTTTATAAATTCAATGTTGTTATATTTTGGACTTGAGAAACTTATTGTAGTTTTGTGTCAGACAATTGAAAAATAAAATTAACTTAAAATTGAAGTTATGAAGAAAATTGCCCTTTCCTTAATCCTTGGATTATTTTTTATCCAGGCTCAATCCCAAAGAGGGGTTAGCCAAGTAATAACAGAATATTTATTACAATTTCAATTTGATAAAACTACAAAGTTTGAAGATGTTGATTTAGAAACATTGAAATATGTGGGTAGCCCCTATCAAAATGAAAGTTTTCTGGCAGGTGAAATCTACCATAACAATAAACTAATAGCAGACAATATTCCTTTGAGATACAATGCGTTGATGGACGAGATGGAGTTTAAACCCAGTTTTGAAACCCCTGATAATGAATCTAGTGCATTAATGAAGTCTCCAGAAGTTGACGTGAGAATTGGCAGTAAAGTTTTTATCTTTGTTCCTTATCAGGGAGGCATTGAAAAAGGAGGTTATTTTGATGTACTCTTGAGAGGGGAAAAAATTGATTTATTCAAAAAATACAATAAAAAATACACCCCAGAACAAAAAGCACAAACCTCTATGACTCGTGATGTTCCTGCACGATTTACTAACAATCCCGTTTATTATTTAGTTTTACAAGACGGACGATTTATCGAAATTCCAAGCAGAGCCAGAAACTTTACAGATGCTTTTGTTGATAAAGAAAATGAAATTAAAAGTTTTATCAAAGACAAAAAACTAGACATCAAAGATGAAAATCACATTATTCAAATCGTAAATTACTACAATTCAATAATTTAATTTTATTTTTTCAAAAAAGAATAAAGAGGAGGAGTTTCAAATTCTCCTCTTTTTTTGATGAACTAATTTAACAATAGTATATCAAATTTTTAACAATTCAGACAATATAAATAGCTTATATTCGCCTTCTTTCAAATATATAATTTTAAATAATACACTATGCTAAAAACAACAATCTTTCACCTTTTAACAGTTTTACTTATTTCCTCCCCTCTATTTGCTCAACAATATACAGAGAGCGAAAATCAAAATAACACAAGCACATCTCAAAAACTTGAAGATTATACATCCAGAGCAACTCGTTATGTTGAAGACAATACAAACGGCTCACCCTTTTTAAAGGAAAGTTTTGAAGTTGGTAGTATATTAAATGAAGGTGGTGTAGTTGTTTCAAACGTATCATTGAGATATAATGCCTTTCACGATGAATTTCAGGTAAAACAAAATATCAATGATAGCGATGACCAAATACAAGCGGTGAGAAAATCAACAGATTTGTTCATAAAAACAGGAGATGATGTTTACACATATCTTCTTCCATCTGATGGTGTGGGTGGCTATTATAATATTTTAGTTGAGGGAAATAAAGCTCAATTATTTAAAAAGTCTTCTAAAAAATTTATTGAAGGAGTTCAATCTGTAAATATGATGACCGGAAATCATCCAAATAGACTCATTGACGAAAGCTCATATTACATTGTAAATAGCAACGGGGAAATCACTGAGCTTCCAAAGTCAAAAAATAAAAAATTACAAGCTATTGCGGGCGATAAGAGAAATGAACTTAAAAAATATGCTAAGTCAAGCAACTTAAATGCAAATAAAGAGGAGGATTTAATCAAATTAGTTAAATATTATAACCAAAATTTCTAGCCTCCAATAAAATCTTTCAAATAATAAGGTTCAAAATAAGCGACACTTTCAAAGTCGCTTTTTTTGTGCTTTTCTATTGCAAGCTTACACATCTCCTTTGCTGAGGGTAATTTTCCATCAATAAATACTGCATTGGGGTGAGAGCATATAGAATTGAACTTTTCATTTGCATTCCCTAAAAACATTACTTTTCCCTTTTCCAAATAATTTAAAAAAGAATTCTCGTTTAAAATTTTTGCGCTTGTTTCTTCAAGTTGGTTATGTTTATTGTCATAAACTGCGGTGTAAACCTCCATCCTTCTGGCATCAATCATGGGTATTATATAATCAGATTGGTTACTCAACTGATTTGCCAAAGACTGTAAAGTATCTATTGAAATAAGTGGTAAATCTTGTGCAAAACAAAGTCCTTTTGCTGCAGAAACCCCAATTCGCAAACCCGTATAGCTTCCTGGGCCTTTGCTAACTGCAACTGCACTCAAATCTTTAAGTGAAATTTTTGCCGTTTGTAAAACTTCTTTAATAAAGAGGTGTAATTTCTCTGAATGGGAATAATTGGCACTGTTAAGCTCTTTTAATGCTACAACATTAGCTTCATCAGAAATACTTACTGAACAATTTGTGGTAGTTGTTTCAATGCAGAGGATGTAAGTCATTTTTTTAAATAATGGTAAGCAACAAAGAAAATAAATTTAATTTAAAATCTAATTTATTTCTTGCTTTACCTCAATCTTGTCACCAGATTTTAATGACTTTGTAACAGTATTGTAAGGTCCAATTATTACTTCATCACCTTCCTCAAGTCCCTTTGTGATTTCAATAAATTGATTGTCTTGAATTCCTGTTTCAATGACTCTCAATTTTGCTTCATCACCATTTTTGACAAAAAGGGATTCAAATCGCTCAGAATTTATCAAATCTGTAGGCATTTTTGTGCCAGAAGCACTTGATGTAGTGTCTGTTTTTATAACAATCGCACTAATGGGCACACCCAGTACATTTGTCTTTTTGTTTGTTATAATATCAACTGTAGCTGTCATTCCAGGTCTAAAGGGCGAGAAATTTTCGGGCTTGCCTTCCAATAAATCTTGATAAGACTCTGTAAGAATTCTAACCTTAACTTTAAAATTGGTTACTTGGTCTGCAGTTAAAGTTGCTTCAGCAGAATTTGCTATGGAAGTAACTAACCCTTTAAATTCCCTTCGCAAATAGGCATCTACTTCAACAATTGTAGAGTCACCAATAGAAACTTTAACGATATCATTTTCATTAACATCCACCTCCACTTCCATGCTGTTTAAGTTTGCAACTCTTAAGATTTCAGTTCCTGCCATTTGTTGGGTACCCACAACTCTTTCACCCAGCTCTACTCCCAGTTTTGAAATGGTGCCGTCTATAGGTGCATAAATAGTTGTTCTGGCAAGATTGTCCCGAGCTTCATTAACTGTCGCTCCGGCACTTTGGATATTAAAATAAGCCGATTGATTTGCTGCTTTGGCTCCTTCAAAAGCAGAGACTGCTCTGTCCCATTCTGCTTTGGAAATAATTCCTTTTTCAAACAGGGTTTTATTCCTTTCATAATTTAATTCAGCTTCTTTGAGGCTTGCCTGAGTTTGATCATATACAGATCTTACATTTTGAAGTGCTGCCTGAGAACGTTGCAAACCTGATTGATATAAATCCGGATTGATTTTTACCAATAAATCTCCCTTTTTTACTTGTTGCCCTTCAATTATAGGAAGCTCAATGATTTCTCCAGAAACTTCAGAAGAAATTTTGATTTCGGTTTCAGGTTGGATTTTTCCGGTTGCCGCAACTGTTTCAATGATTGTGATGGGTTCAATTTTAGAAACTTCCACTTGTTTGAAGTTTCCGGTTTTACCAAACCATCCTTGTTTTTTTCCAACAACCAGCAGAAGTATTACTGCAACAATAACTGAAATAATTATAAGTGATTTTTTGTTCATAATCGATAATGATTAATAAAGTGATATTCCAAAATAAAGTTCTAATAATTTTAATTTAAAAATATAGTCATATTTGGCTCTTATGGCTTCAGATTGAGTGTTTTCATATCGTAACAATGCTTGGCTAAATTCAAATGAATTGATAATGCCCACTTCAAAACGTTCTTTTGAATATTCATAAGCTTGCTCTTGAGCTTCTTCTGCAACAACCGCTGCTTCATATGCTTTTAGTGAGCCCTGAGCATCAGTATACGCCTGATAGACATTTGACTCCAAATCAAGTTCTGCTTGCTCCTTTTGATAATTTGCACGTTCAATATTTATCTTACTGCGCTTTACATTGTTTCTTACACCCAATCCATTAAAAATAGGCACTTGCAATTGAGCCCCAATAAATGTCCCGTCATTCTCATACAATTGTGTGATAAAATTGCGATTAAAAAAGTCATTGTCTGCCCATCTGGTATTGTAACCGGCAAATGCACTTAGCGTTGGGTAATAAGCACCCCTTGCAATTTGGAGGTCCTTCTCAGCAATGTCAAGATTTTGTGAAGCTATTTTGATTTCATAGCGTGTCTCTTTTGCTTTTTGAATCACATCAGATACTGATTGATCGAGTATAGTACTCACAGGAAGCTCATAATCTGTGTCAACAATGTCAAAATTTTCATAATCTTTGATGAGTAGTGTTTGAGCCAAATTGATTAAACCAATTCTTATTTGATTTTCAGCTCTAACGATGCGTTGTTCATCATTTGCAAGTGTTGATTTTATTTCAAGTAAATCGCCACGAGGAACCACTCCCGCGTCAACCAGCTCATTGGTCCTGTTGAGTTGCTCTTTTGTAATCTCAATTTGTGCTTGAATAATTTTTAAGTTTTCTTTTTCAAATAGTATTTGAAGATAAGAGTTGGCAACAAATAAGGCGATGTCATCTTTCATCTGACTTAAATTGTATTGAGAAGCAATTTGTTGCATTTTTGCCCTTTGTAATTGCCTTAAGTTGCGCAAACCATCAAAGAGTGTAACATTTGATTGAAAACCGGTTGTAAAGGATGTAAAGGTTGTGTTTTCAAAACTATTTGTAACAGGGTTGATGTTGGCACCCGTGTTTGAATTGATACTGGCATTTCCATTAAGTGATGGAAGGAATCTACCAATGGCATCGTCTTTTTGTATTTCGGCTAAATCTAAATCCAGTTCAGATTGTTTCACACTTATGTTGTTTTCAACAGCATAAGCAACTGCTTCTTCTAATGTCCATTTTTTTTGAGCAAAAGCAGAAAAGGATACAATCCCTATTAAAAATGTGATGGTGATTTTTTTCATTTATATAAAAATTCTAAACCCACTTTGATTGATTCAAACTTAATTATCAACCAATGAGTCTTGTTCAACTTTATTTTGTTACACTAAATTTTATCAATTTGCAAAAGGAGATACTATGGGGTTCCAAACTTTCACTTTATCATCTTTTGTTATCCCGCTTTTAATTTCAACAAATATGCCGTCGCTAATCCCTAACTCTATTTCTCTTTTTTCAAAATTTTGTTCGTTGGTTTCTACTTCAACAAAGGGTTTTTGAGTGGAGGTATCATATTGAATGAGTCCCTCTCTTAAAGCCATAACCTCATCAGCTCTTTCAAGAATAATCGACGCATTTGCACTCAATCCTGCTCTTATAAAAGTGGAGTCCAGATTTTTAATCGTTCCTTTAATTTCAAATTGAATGGCCCCGTTTTCTGCATTTCCTTTTGGAGCAATGTAATCAAGTACCGCTTCAAAAGTTTTATTGTCTATGGCTCCCACCGTGATTTCAAGTGGGAGACCTTCTTTGATTTTCCCAACTTCAGATTCATCTACTTTACCTTCAAAAATCATTTTCTTCACATCGGCGATGGCAGCAATGGTGGTACCTTCATTGAAGTTGTTACTTTCAATCACCTGATTTCCCACTTTTACTGGTACTTCAAGTATCATTCCGGGCACTGTTGCTCTAATATCAGTATTGGCAGCGCTTCCTATTCCACTTGTGGTTCCGGTTTTTACAATATCAAAGGTTTGTTTTGCGGCCAGTAAAGTTTGTTCCGCTTGACGGTAAGCCACTTCTGCTTGGTCAAAAGCGTTTGCAGCAATCACCCCTTTTTCAAAAAGCGCTTTTTGACGTTCATAATTTTTCTTTTCATTATCTAAAGCAATTTGAGCCGTGTTGATTTGGTTTCTTGTGCTAGCAAGATTTGACACATTGGGCACGATGCGCAATCGTGCTATCAAATCACCGGTTTTTACAAGTTGACCGGGCACGATGAAAATGTCTTCAATAATTCCTGAAATATTCGGTTTTATCAATACCTCATCTCTGGGAACTATACTTCCGGTGGCCACTGTTTTCTTAACAATGGAAGTGGTTTGTGCAGTTTCTGTTTGATAAACTGTTGGATCCTGAGCATTTTTCTGATAGAGATAGTACAAAGCACCTACAAAGGTGACTACGATGAGAATTAAAATTAAAATTGTAAATGATTTTTTCATTGTATTGGTATTATAAAAAATTATTCTGTTCTAAGTGCGTCAACCGGTTTTACTTTAATTGCATTTTGAGCAGGAATCAAACCTGCCAACAAGCCGGAAATAATCAATATAGTTAAAGCAACACCCACCACAAATAAGTTTACGCTGGGGTTTGCAAACATGGTATCTGGAGAGCTGTTATTTTCTAAAATGGAATTTACAAGTGCTAAAACTCCGGTTGCTAAAACAATTCCTGTCATACCGGAAATGATTGTTAAAAAAATGGATTCCAGTAATATTTGTGAGCGAATGTCCCAGGGAGTAGCCCCTAAAGCTCTTCTGATGCCAATTTCTTTGGTTCGTTCTTTAACAACAATCAACATAATATTGCTGATGCCAATCACACCCGAAAGCAAGATCAATATACCCACAAAATAAGCTATGGCATTGAGTGCAATAAAAAGACCGTTAATTTTTGAAAATTGTTCATACAAATCAAAATGTCCAATGGCACGATCATCTTCAGGATGAATAGTGTGCCTACTCTTCATGACTTTAAAAACTTCTTCTTTTAATTCTGAAATCGAAGCTTTATCTGCAGCAGTTATCGCCATCCAGCCCACATTGTCTCCTCTGTTAAACGCTTGTGAAAAGGCTGTAAAGGGAACATAAATTTCCTTTTGAGCTTCTTCTATGTCACCGCGGTCGTTACTGTTTTTTCTATACGTGCCAACCACCATAAAATTAACCCCATTAATTTTTATGTAATCTCCTATGGGATTTTCATTTTTATCAAAGAGCTCATCTTTAACTGAAGCTCCAATAATGGCAACTTTTCTTTTTTGTTCAATATCTGAATAGTTGATAAACCTTCCGGAAGTAATATCCATAGGTTGTTGCTCAATATATTCAGGATAGTCGCCATAGACATTAAATGCCCCGGTATTTAAACCTCTCACCACATTATTGGCTCCACCAAAACCGCCCAGTTGATTTCTGGGTGAAACATATTTTAAATTGGGAACTTGTGTTTTTAGTGCTTCAACATCACTAATTTTAAAATTATATCTTCTGCCTTGCGGCAATCCTTTATAAGGTTTTGAAGCGGTTTGAGACCACATAAACATCGAGTTTGTAGCCATTCCTGAAAAGCCTTGCTTGACACCATTTTCAAGACCGGTGCCGGCTGCTAGTAAGATGACAAGAATGAAAATTCCCCACAAAACACCAAAGGCAGTCAAAAGGGTTCTGAATCCGTTTGAACTCAAGGCTTCAAGTATTTCGCTCCAGCTGTCTTTACTAAATAGATTACTCATCGTTTAAGGCTTCTATAGGTTTGATACTCGCTGCCCTATATGCGGGAAAGAATCCGGCGATGGCTCCGGCAATAACCAGAATAAACACAGTAGTAATTGCAATATTGAAATCTACAGATGGGTTTGTGATATACTCAGTCTCAACAGCAGGACCAGCGAGCTCCAACAAAGCCAGACCAAAAATTAAACCAGTGAATCCTGCTATGGCTGTAATAAATATAGACTCGTGTAAAATCATCCAGATGATTGAGCGCGGTGTAGCACCAATGGCTTTTCTAATCCCGATTTCTTTGGTTCTTTCTTTTACGATAATGAGCATAATATTGCTCACTCCCACTACCCCTGCAATGATAGTGCAAATACCAACCGCCCAGAAAAACAAACTAATCATATTGTTTAAATCATAAAATCGTTTTGTTTCCTCCAGATTACTTCTTACGGTGATGGCTCTGGTATCTGTGGGAGCAATGGTATGCTTCGTTTTTAATTGATTTTCTAATTGAGCTGTAAAAACTTCTGAAGCTTCGACATCTTTATT